>JADZAX010000548.1 GCA_020852405.1 Verrucomicrobiales bacterium | reverse complement strand
TTGGGGAGGGCAGAAATTCGACCTGATCGGGGAGAAATTCGCCGAGTACGCCTCGGCCATCACCCGCTTCGAAACCGTGCGGATCAATGCCCCCGGCGCCCAGCACGCCACGATCGCAGCCCTGCTCAACAAGGCCCGGGCCGTGCCGGAACGCGTCGAGCTGTTCGATCATCCGCACAACGATGTCTGGTGCCGGGATCATGGCCCGATTTTCGTGAAACACCGGGAGACCGGGACCGTCGCCGTCACTGATTGGGGGTTTAACGCCTGGGGTGGCAAATTCCCGCCCTGGGATCTCGACGATGCCATCCCCGGGCGGATCGCGGAGACGCTCGGGATGGAACGGTTTGCCGGCGGCATGATCCTCGAAGGCGGGGCCATCGAGGTCAATGGACTCGGCCAGCTGCTGACCACGGAGGCGGTGCTCCTGAACCCGAACCGCAATCCCCACCTCGACCGGCAGCAAATCGAAGCCAGGCTCTGCGAAGGTCTCGGCGTCACCGAAATCCTCTGGCTGGCCCGCGGCATCGAAGGGGATGACACCGATGGCCACATCGACGACCTCGTTCGGTTCGTCGACGCCGGGACGCTCGTGGCCTGCGTCGAGTCGGATCCGGAGTCACCCAACCACGCGGTTCTCGAAGAAAATATATCCCGCCTGCGCAATTTCCTGACCCCCGGTGGGCGGACTTTCGAACTGGTGCCCATGCCCCTGCCGGAGGCCTGCGAAGTTCCGGGATGGCGCCTCCCGGTGCTCCCGGCATCCTATGTGAACTTCCTCATTGTCAACGACGGGGTCTTGGCCCCGACCTTCCGTCAGGCGCGGAACGATGACCGGGCACTCGGACTGCTGCGCGAGCTGTTCCCCGGACGCGAGGTGCGCGGGATCGATTGCCTCGACCTCGTCGAGGAGGGCGGCACCCTGCATTGTCTGTCGCAGCAGCAACCGGCCTGACGCGGATCAGGGCATCTCGCGGGAGCGGGGCTCCCGGTGCACGGTCGAAGCCGAGGACGGGGAGGTCACAAACGGCCCGCCCGCCAGCGGCGCGGTGTCGGTGAATGCCACGTCGGGCATTTCCGATGGCCGACCCGCGAGAGGGAAGTCCTTCCGCAGCGGATAGAAGGGATATCCGTCCCACATCAGGATGCGACGCAGATCGGGGTGCCCATCGAAGGTGATCCCCATCATGTCATAAATTTCACGCTCGTGCCAGTCCGCAGTCGGCCAGATGCCAGTCACAGTGGGCATGGACTCGTCTTCGGCCACGGTGCATTTGACCCGCAGATGCGTCTGCGAGGTGGTCATGGCGTAAAGCTCGTAGACCATCTCAAAGCGGGGTTCGCTGCCAAGGTTGTCGACACTGCTGATATCGGTCAGGAAATCAAAGTCCAGCGCGTCGCGGCAGTGACGGAGGATCTCGACGATCCGGTCCTTGGCGACGACGACGGTCTGCTCCCCGCGAAACTCGTGGGTCGAAAGGATGGCTCCACCGAACGCTCCCTGGAGGGCATCAACAGCTTTGGCGGCAGTGGCACTCATTCCATGGCCTCCTCGGCGGTGGGTGCGGAGAGGGAGAACTGGGCGAGCGCGGAATGCTCCCCTTCGATTTTTGCCTGGAGCCGCATCAGCCCTTCGAGCAAGGCTTCGGGACGGGGCGGGCACCCGGAAACGTAAATGTCAACCGGCAGAAGGTGGTCAATCCCCTGGAGGACCGCGTAGCTGCGGTACATCCCGCCGCTGGAGGCACAGGCTCCCATCGCGATGCACCATTTCGGCTCCGGCATCTGGTCCCAGATCCGCTTCACAGCGAGCGCCATCTTGTAGGTGACCGTGCCGGCCACGATCATGACGTCGGACTGGCGGGGGGAAAAGCGCATCACTTCGGCCCCGAAGCGGGAAATATCAAAACGCGAGGCCCCGGTCGCCATCAGCTCGATCGCGCAACAGGCGAGCCCCATCGGCATCGGCCAGAGCGAGTTCTTCCGCATCCAGTTGATCGCGGAATCCAAGCGCGTGAAAATGATGTTGCCCTCGATTTTGGAATCGTAAGCAAAAGGAGGAGAGGCTGCAGCCGTGGTCGCCATGGTCAGTGAATGCGGGCTCGGAACGGGACCAACTTAGGCCGGGCTGGACCCGCCGCAAGGGCTTTGTGAAAGTTTTCACAAGCGCGCCAGAGGGGAGGAAACACCCGGGCGGCATTGTCTCCTGCGGAGGACATTTCCGAATCCTTTCCACCAGGCCCGGACCGCGCCTCACCCAGCCGACAGGGGATTCCCACCCACAAAAGTAGGGCAAGCGTCCTGCCCTCTGCCCATTTCCAAACGAATCCATCATGAAGCCATCGCAAAACTTCTGGAAATTCCGACTTTTCAAAGATTTCACCGAAAGCACTCTTCCACCCTCCCTTACTTACAGTCACATGCCAAAAGGTTCCCGGTTGGGGTTTGCTTCGGGCGGAATGTGCGTTTAGTTGCGGACGCCCTGTCCCCCTGTTGTCATGCTGCTCCCTTCCCTGCAATTCGCCACCCGCGTTCTCCGCACGGCCAACAAACGGCACCTCTGGAAGTTCATGTGGAACTTCGGCGTCAAAGGCGTCCGCTCGGTGGAGCTGTTCAAAAAACGGCTCAAAAAGGGCGAGTATTTCCCCCCCTTTCTCTATCTGAGCATTCTCAACAGCTGCAACCTGCGCTGTCAGGGCTGCTGGGTGGATGTGGACAAGCCCCAGGTAAAACTCTCGCTCGATGAGCTCGACCGCATCGTGAATGACGCCAAGGCGCACGGGAACAGCTTCTTCGGCATCCTCGGGGGTGAGCCTTTCCTGCACCCGGAACTGCTCGATTTTCTTGAGAGGCATCCCGACTGCTTTTTCCAGATTTTCACCAACGGCCAGCTCATCACCGAGAAGACCGCCGCCCGCCTCGCCAAGATCGGGAACGCCACCCCGCTGATTTCCATCGAGGGCACCGAGGACGTCTCCAACGAACGCCGCGGTGGCAAGGACGTGCTCGGCCGCACCCTGCGCGGACTCGACAACTGCCTCCAGGCCGGGCTGGTCACCGGCGTGGCCACGAGCCTCTGCCAGACCAACATCGACCAGTTGCTCACCGAGGCCTGGCTCTGGAAACTGATCGACCGCGGCGTCCACTATGCCTGGTTCCATACCTATCGGCCGGTCGGCCCCCAGATCCACGAGGAGCTGGCCCTGACCCCGGAACAGGCGCGCCGGGTCCGGAAATTCGTGGTGGAAATGCGGGTCCGTCTCCCCATCGCGATCATTGATGCCTATTACGACGGGGAGGGCCGCGCGCTCTGCCCCATGGCCACCGGCATTTCCCACCACATTTCCCCGACCGGCGCGATCGAACCCTGCCCGATCATCCAGTTTGCCACGGAAAACGTCCGCGACGGCTCGATCTATGACCTGATGACCCAGTCCGCGTTCCTCCGTGATTTCCGCGAGGCGGCGGCACAGCACACCCGAGGCTGTGTGGTGCTGGAACGGCCCGACCTCGTCCAGGAAATTGCCAAGAAGCACGGCGCCCGAGACACCACCCTGCGCCAGACGGCCATGGCCGAACTCGAAGCGATGACCCCCCGCGGCAGCCAGTGGCTTCCCGACGGCGAGGAAATCCCCGAAAAGCACTGGGCCTACCGTCTCGCAAAGCGGGTCTGGTTCAATGACTTCGGTGTCTACGAACCGATGGAAAAAGCTGCCACCTCCGCGCCCGCAACCACCACCCCCGACGCCTGACCTTCCTTCTTCTTTTTCCGCCGTGTCCCAGGATTCCCGCATTCTGTATTGCCGCTGCGCCTTCGCCCAAGTGGTGCCCCAAGGAACCAAGGACGAGGTCCTGCAGCGCCTCTGCGCCTCCGGGGCGACCTTCGAAGCAGTGCCCGATCTCTGCGAAATGTCCGCCCGCAAAGACCCGAGGCTGCAAAGCCTGGTGGAGGGGGATGATCCCCTCCGCATCGTGGCCTGTCATCCGCGCGCAGTGAAATGGCTCTTCCACGCCGCTGGAACCGATCTGCCCGAGGATCCCGACCAGGTGGAAATTCTCAACATGCGTGAGCAAAGCGCCGAGACGATCTGCGGCCGCTTGTTGGACGAAGGGTGAGGTCGCGGCGGCTCGGGAATCGATCGCACTGACCCACCCCGACACAGGGGTCGGCCTTGGCGGGGAAATGGAGGACTCGATCCGGCGGGGAATTTCTTCCGAATAATTCTCGCGCCGGTTCCGTCAAACCTCCAACCACCGGTTCCGCACGGTGGCTTGGGACCGTTTCCTGAGCGTCCACCCATTTCCCCCGTTGAGCCATGGGCACCACCCGAGACGATTTCGTCAAATACCCGCGCACCCCGCATCTCTTCGGTTCCCAAGGCACCGAAGACGACAAGCATTGGGGGGCGAAGCGCTCTTCCTCCTTCCTCGCCGACCCATCCCTGATCGTCGAAGAAAAAGTCGACGGCACCAACGTGGGGATTCATTTCACGACGGCGGGACGACTCGTCCTACAATGCCGGGGCCACGAGATCACGGAAGGGATGCATCCCCAGTATGATCTCTTCAAACAGTGGACGGCGGTGAAACGGGATCTCCTGGAAAGTCTCCTCGAAGACCGCTTCATTCTCTTTGGCGAATGGCTGTATGCCTGCCACAGCGTCCACTACCGGAATTTGCCGCACTACTTTTTTGAGTTCGATATCTATGACAAGGAAGGTGCCTGTTTTCTCTCCTTGGAGAGCCGTCTCACGATGTTGGACAACACCGGACTGTGGACCGTCCCGATCCTCCACCAGGGAGCGGCAAGCCACGACCAACTCCTCGATATGATCCGGGAGTCCGCTTTTGGCGCGGAATTCCACCATCCATGGACCGGCCTCACCGACCACCGCATGGAGGGGCTGTATCTCCGCACCGAGGCCGATGGGATCGTCACCGGGCGGGCCAAAATCGTGCGTCCGGAATTCGTCGAACGAGTGAAACAGAGCGAACACTGGCAACACCGGACGATGGTTCCCAACCACCTGTCCCCCACCGCGGATATCTGGGCATGAAACATTGGAACGACATCCTGGCCTCCTCCAACGGAGCCATCATCGAATGGGCCGCCTCGCGCCCCTGGGCGGAGGCGATGCGGCATTGCCTGCAGGACGCGGTCTGGCATGCCGAGGGCGATGTCTGGACCCACACCCTCCTGGTGTGCGCCGAAGTGGAGAAATTGCCAGAATACCGGGACCTGCCCCGATCTTCACAGATCGCCCTGTTGTTCACCGCCCTCCTCCACGATGCCGGGAAACCCGCGACCACCACCATCGAACCGGAGACCGGACGCACCCGGTCCCCCCGGCACTCGATCGTCGGGGAGTCCCTCGCCCGCGGCATTCTCCGCGAACTGCAGTGCCCTCTGGAGGAGCGGGAACGCATCGCCCATCTGGTGCGCTACCATGGCCGTCCGGTGTTCCTGCTCGACAAAGAAGCCCCCGAAGCCGAAGTCATCCGGCACTCCTGGCTGGTTCCCAACGACCTGCTGCATCTCTTCACTCTGGCGGATTACCGGGGTCGGGACACGGTGGAAAACACCCGGGAGGAGTCCATGCTCTATTTCTGGAAAGACCTGGCGAAGGAGTTGGGATGCTATGCGGACCCCTACCCCTTCGTCAATGACCAGGCCCGCTTCCTCTTTTACCGGGACTCGTTGAGTGATCTGTTTTTTGTCCCCCACGAACACCACCGGTCCTCGGTCATCCAGATGAGTGGGATCCCCGGAACGGGCAAGGACACCTGGCTGGAACGGCACCATCCCGGGCTGCCCGTGGTCTCTTTGGACAACATCCGCCGTCGCATGGGAATCGAACCGACCGACAACCAGGGTCATGTCATCCAGGCCGCCCGGGAGGAATGCCGCGTCCATCTCCGGGCCGGTCGCGATTTCGCGTTCAATGCCACGAACGTGACCGCTTCCCTGCGCCGGAAATGGATCGATCTCTTCCATGACTACGAGGCCCGGATCCACATCACCTATCTGGAGCCACCATTGCCCACGATCCTGCGACAGAACCAGGACCGTGAACACGCGGTCCCTGAGAGGGTGATCCGCCACCTGCTCGAGAAAACCGACATCCCCACCGTGGCGGAAGCCCATTCCGTGACGTGGCTGACCGGAGCGGAGAGCGGGCAGCTCTGCTGGCAATGCCCCTGACTCCTTCGACGCACTTGACAGTGCCAAAGGCCGGGACAATGGTGTCGACTTGATGCTTCGTTCCCGTTCACTCCGCCCTGCCGCCTGGCTTTGGATTATCCAAAGCGCGGGCTTCTGTGGTCGGACGACGCGGTATTGAAGGATCTAACGAACCTCGACACCCACCCACCACCCCAGCCCGCACGGTCTTCCGGAGCGGGCTTTTTTGTTGGCTCCGGGAGGCACTCCCTCCATGAATGCCCCGGACCCAGTCCCACCAACCCGCCGTCAGGAATCGTCTTTCCTGACCTTTCTCATCGTAGCCGGCTCGTCACTGTTTTTCTGTTCCAAAGGGGTGATCGCCAAGTTCGCTTATGCCGAAGGGACGGATGCCCTCACCGTGCTGGTGTTGCGGATGCTCTTTGCCTTGCCGGTCTTTCTCATCACCGGGATCTGGAGCCACCGCCGCTCCACCAGTCCGTTGACGCCACGGCTCTGGGCTGCCATGGCCGGACTCGGGTTCTTTGGCTATTATCTGTCCAGTCTGGTCAATTTCTCCGGCCTGCAATACATCAGCGTGGGACTGGAGCGGATGGTGCTTTACACCTATCCGACGCTGGTCCTGGTTTTCTCCGCCCTGTCCGGACGCTACCGGCTCCGTCCTTCCCTGCTGCTCGTCGCCCTGACATCCTATGCCGGGATCGTGACCGCCTTTTTCGGGGAGGCCCATGGCCGCGATGAAAATCGGTCCACGCTGCTGCTCGGGATGGGATTGGTGTTCCTCAGCGCCCTGACCTACGCAGTCTTCATCCTGTTCAGTGGAAAAGTCATCGCTGCCGTGGGTTCGCTGCGGTTCACCAGCATTGTCGTGGGCTTTTCCTGCCTCTTCATGCTCGCGCACCATGGCCTGACTCGGCCCCCGGGCACACTGCTTCATCTGCCTCCCCGGGTCTATGGATGCGGCGTGCTGCTGGCGGTGTTCGGCACGGTGGTTCCGTCCTTCCTCCTCGGCTCCGGACTGCGTCGGGCCGGACCACAAAAGTTCGCCATCATGGGGACGGTTGGGCCTTTGGGCACCCTCTTCCTTGCCTGGCTGGTGCTCGGTGAACAGGTCAATGTCCTGCAGGCCGGAGGCTTCCTCCTCAGCCTCGGCGGAGGCCTGGCCGCGAGCCTGATGAAACCAACGCTCAGCTCCCGGTGAACCCTAAGCTGGGGCAGACAGAAAGGCTGACCGGTTCCTGGCCGACCAGGAAGTGCCCCTCACTGCATCGGCAGCATCAATTCCACCCTTTTATCATCACGGAGCACAACGGTCTTCACCTTCTCCCCTGGAAAGCGTTTGGTCAGTAAATGCCCAAGAAGCTCGCTCTCGGTGAGCTTTGTCGTCAGCCCGTCGATCTCCACCACGATGTCGTCCTTATGGACTCCCGCCTTGCCCGCTGCGGCATGGTTGCCATATTTGCCGACGCCTTTGACAAACAAGGCCCGTTTCCCGGCATCGATCCCTCGCTGTTGACGACGCTCCGGGCCCAACTCCTCGACCACGAGTCCGCCCAAAGCCATGCCCCGCATCGGCCAGACGGCAGCCCGTCCGGTCACGTCAGTGTGGAGGCGCCAACCCCCGGACAGAACCAGAGGGACCGTCATCGTCCGGCCACCGCGTACCAACTCAACCGGCAGGGTCGCGCCCCCGTCCGGAGCCCGATGCAGGATCCAGCTGACATCGGCCGTGGAAACCAGTGGCTGACCGCCCAACTTCAAGAGCCCGTCCCCTACCTGGAGGCCGGCGAGCGCCGCCGCGGAGGCCGGTTCGACAGCGGAGACCGTGGCCGCCTTTTCCGGGGCCAGACTGAGACCGATCGTTTCCGGTTGGGGAAAGGGATAGAGCCACTCCAGGGGCATGGGTAGGCGCTCTGACCGGTAATAACCACGGAAGGCGTCACCGACCATGTGGCAATGGACGCAACTCTTCACCACCTGGCCTTTCCAATCCAACTCGCGGGGATATTTCTCCGCCAGGAGAGGAATGGCCACCGGTTCTTTGAAAGGCGTGGGCCCTCCCTGTTTGCCCGTCAGATCTGCCTTGTTCCCCGGATAGCCGCGATGCACCGCGAGGGCTCCCTCCAGAGCGGCCCGGAAGCTCGCCGTGCTTTGCTCCTGGGCGTTTTTCTGGTGGGTCCAGGAACCGAACCTGCCGTAAACAGTGCGGTCGGCATTGAAGAACAACACCGAGAAGGACAGGTCGTAATCGAATTGGAACAGACTCAAATCCAGTGTGTTCGCATTGATGACGCGCACGCAGACGAACTGGTCGAGGACTGGTTTCAGGGTCGCTTCCTCCAGCAGCACTTGGGCATCAATGCCGGAACAGGCGATGCAGGGCACGCAGCGAAGCGTTACCAGGAGAGGTTTCCCGGTCCGGGCGGCCTCAGCAAAGCCCTTCTCGACGTCGTTGTAGATCCAGCGTCCGCTGTTTTCCATCTTTGCCTGATCCTGGCGCACCGCCCCTTCCCGGTCTTTGACCGTTTCGGCAACCAACCGCGCAGGCCGCGCCAAGGAAGCGAGAAGCACGGCAGCCAGGAGAGACCAGCAAAGACGGGGAGAGGAAACCATGCTGCGCTTTTATCAGATTTGCCGCGGTTGGAGAAGCGCGAATTTCGTCCTCGCCCATGCGGGCACAAAATGGCCCTCCCGGGTCCGGTTGGTGCCATTATGATCATTCCAACCCCATCGTTCCTTCTTCCAGCAGGCCGCCAATTCTCAAGAAGGCGGGATTCCAAGAAACAATTTCTGGACGAACGAGGCCGGAACGCCTTAAAATGCGCGTTCCGGTGGGTCGCACAGACCGACCGCCGGTCCAGCAACATCCTCTGTCATCGAGTCACTTTTTCCATGTCCGACGTCGTCAAAGAATCCGAACTCCCCAAAAAACTGCGCGATCTCTACCTCCGTGGCACCAGTGCCATCGAGCTGAAGAACTGGAGCTATGCCGTCAGTCTTTTCCAGGCCGTTCTCAAGGAGGAACCCCGCTTTTTGGACTGCCGCCGACTGCTCCGCAGTGCCGCCCTGCGTTCCAACGAGGGGAAGAAAATGAAAATGGGCTCCGAAGCCATCGCCGCCATGAAACTGGCCCGCGAAGTCAAAAAGGACCCGCTGGGAACCCTCGTCCTCGTGGAGAAGGAGGTTCTCGCCAGTGATCCTCATAACGCCCAGGGCAACCAGATCGTTTATGAGGCATCGATGGCCGCCGAAATGCCCAGCACGGCGGGTTTCGCCCTCGAAACCTTGACCGAGGCCCATCCCAACAACAACAAATACAAGCACCAGTTGGGCACCTTCTTCATGGAGCAGGAGATGTTCGCCGAAGCGGCCGAAGTCTTCTCCAAAATCCGCCAAGCCGACCCTAGCGACCTGGTGGCCATCAAAATGGAGAAGGACGCGACCGCCCGCGAATCCATGCGCAAAGGTGGCTGGTCACGGGAAGCGAACATCCGTGACCTGATGCACAACAAGGATGAGGCGACTAAGCTTGAGCAGCAGAACCGCTCCGGCCTCACCCCCGAACAGCTCCGCGAGCGCGTGGAAAGCCTCCTTGTCGACTATGCGGAGGACAACAACAATCTGGCCGTGACCCGAGAATTGGCCTCCTCTTACGAGCAATTGGAGGAATTCGAAACCTCCCTCAGCTATTACGAATGGGCCCACCACCTGAGTGGCAATGACCCGGCTTTGGAACGCAAGATCGCGGACGTCCGCGAGGAAATCGGGCGCCGCCAACTCCGCGAACTCAGCCAGTTCATCGAACAGTATCCCGATCATCCCGAAATTGAGCGGGTCAAAGAGGATCACCTCCAGCTCAAACGCACCCTCAGTGCCAAGCTCATTGAAGAGTCCAAAGTCCGTGTGGAGCGGAACCCGACCGACATGCAGCTCCGCTTCGACTATGGCAAGCACCTATTTGACGCCGGCTATTACCGAGAAGCGATCCCCCAGCTACAGGCTGCCCGGAAAAGCCCCAACCTGCGTATCCGTGGCATGAATATGCTTGGACAATGCATGGCCAATCTGAACATGAACGACCTCGCGGCCGCCCAGTTTGAGGAAGCTGCCAAGGAAGTCCCGGTCATGGACGACACCAAAATGGAGCTGCTCTACAACCTCGGACTGCTCTATGAAAAAATGGGCCACAAGGAAAAGTATCTCGATGCCCTCAAGCAGATCTACGCCGCCAGCTACGACTACAAGGACGTCGCCCAGCGCGTCGAAGCCAGCTACCAATAACCCGGCAGTTTTGCCCCCCATCAGTCCCTACCCGTCCGGGAGTGGCCCAGCCCCAACCAGCCCCCATCGATCCCGCCGACCTCCCGCAGATCGCCCAACAGGCATTGCGGGAGGCCAAGTTTCCCATGCTGGCGACGATGGACGGCCAGCAACCACGCCTCCGACCGGTTTCCCCTGTGAAAGTGGACGGCTTCACGGTGTATGTGGCCAATCTGCGGCGCTACGGTAAGACCGCCGAGATCGCGGCCAATCCCCGGGTCGAGCTCTGCTACCTGACGTCGGACCATGACCAGGTCCGCATCACCGGAATGGTGGAGGAGCTGACCGATGCGGCGGAGATCGCCGACATTTGGGCGGCCACCCCTCTGCTCCGACACTATCTCGGAAGTCCGGAGAATCCCGATCTCATCATTTACCGAATCCGTCCAGAGCGAGTGCGCTTCATGCGGGAATGGGCCCTCGACTACCACGAGGTGCCGTTTTAAAGCCCGGAAGGGGCAATTTCACTCTTCCTGCGGTTCCGTGCAAAAGGTCTGGGGCACCGCCCCGTCGATCATCAACCGCATCGGAATCATTGCAGAATCGCGGAATCCAAGACTGCGGAAGAAATGCTGGGAATCTTCGCTGAGCTTGTCCGTCAGCAGAGTGATGCGGAGGAAATCCTTTTTCCGGGCAAAGTCGATGACATACTCCATGAGACGGGCCCCGTAGCCCTGCCCTCGATGGTCGGGATGGATGATGAAATCCTCCAGAATGAGGACGAATCCCCCCATGGCGGTGCTGATGGTGAACAGGAGATTGACCATCCCGATGATCTGCCGGTCGGAACGGAGAACAAAGATCCTTCCCCGTTGCGGCTCCTCAAGGATAAGGCGGAGACCCTTTTCCTGTTTTTCCCGGTTCGGTTCGAAGTCGGATTCCATCCGGAAGAGATCCATCGTGAGCTCGACAAGGGCTGCGAGATCTTTGAGGGTCGCCGGGACGATTTTGACGGATTTTTTCGGAATGAGGGTCACTGACGGAGGGCGCGCTGAAGCAAACAGGGGTCGACAAAGAACCGCGGTACAACCGTTCGGGCTGCTGTCGAGCCACCGAGGCGCACCATAGCAGAGAACGTGCCAAAGGAAAGCAGTTCTCCCGAAAAAAAGGTCCCCAGTCTCGCCGGTTCAAACAAACAATGCGTGGAGCCGGTCGAGAGTGACCTCGCCGAGCGAGGAAACGATCCAATCGACCTCGCTGAAGCTCTCCGCCGGATGCGTTGTGGTCACCGCCACCACCTTCATGCCTGCGGCCCGGGCGGCCGCGACGCCTACATGGGCGTCCTCAAAAACCACACACCACGTGGGGTCCCGGTCGATTTTGGCCGCCGCCATGAGAAAGACCTCGGGATCCGGTTTCCCCCGGGCCACATCTTCCGCCGCGGTGTAGGCAGCGAAATACCCCTGCAACCCGGCCAATTCCAGCGCCGTGCCCACGTTCTGCCGGGGGGTCGAGGACCCCACTGAGCAGGGAATCCCAGCGTCTCGGAGCGCTTCGAGCAGCGAAAGCACCCCCGGCAACGGCTCCAGTCCTTCGTCCCTCAGCAGCTCGCGGTAGCGGGCTTCTTTGCGGTCCCCCAGTTCCTGAATCCGGTTAGCATCCTCCGGACTCGCCCAGTGAAACACCTCGGGAATGACCATGGCATTGCGCATACCGAAACTGATCTTGAACTGCTCCTTGGTCAAAGGGAGCCCGAGTTCATCAGCCAGAAGGAACCAGCTCCGCTCATGCTGGTCATGCGAATCGATCAGCACGCCGTCCAGATCGAAGACGGCGCCAAAACAGGACAGAAAAGTGGCGGGAGGCATGCGGGCAAAGGCAGAACCGGATCCAAGGCTTACTCCAACCGGGTCAGCGAACCAATGCCATAACCGAGAAGCTGGTCATTGACCTTGCGGGAGACCCCGTCATGCACCCAGATGAGTCGGGGGTAGTCCTCCAGCTCGATCTTGTGGAGACCATTAAGGGTCACCCCATTGAGTGCGTCCGCGAGGTCGGCCAGGGTTTTGATCGGTTTGCCATCGACTTTGTCGACCACGACGGAATTGAGATTCTCATAGCCAAGCGTGGCCGGAGTCCGGAGGACCTGGCTCAGAAAGACCAGCTTCTCCCGCCCCTGTTGCTCGTATTTCTCCGGGTTCGCATTTGAGTAGACCAGGTTGAACGGCGCGCGGGTTGGCCAGTCCTTGCCCCATGATTCCAGGTAGGGACGCGTCAATTCCTGGAAGATCAGACCGCCGAAAATCAGATACCTTGGACCCCGGTCAAACATGTAGGGATCGATGAGATAGCTGCCTGGCTCCCGGCGCTCCAGCTTCACGTCCACGGTGAGCGGCTTGCCTTTGCGGATCAGGTCAAATTTCAGCGTGTCCCCGACCTTGGCATCACCCCGCACGAGGTGGCTGAAATTGAGCTTTCCGTAGATCGGATGGGCATAGTTCCCACGGGAATCGATCTCCTTGCTCGCGATTTTCACGATCACATCCCCCTCCTCGATGCCGGCTTTGGCGGCGGACCCTTCTTTGGCGACGTTGCGCACAAAGACTCCACCCTTGACCTGCTCCAGTCCGGTGAACTTCCGGAACTGATCGTCAAGCGTCTGGGCGAACCCCAATCCAATGGAGGGGAAACCGTCATACTTGCCGTCTTTCAGGTCATCAAGGAAATGTTGGATGATCGGCGCGGGGAGCAGCGAACTGGTCAGCTCCTTGGAGTCGTAACTGAGCAGTAGACCGACGAGCTTGTTGTTCCGCACCGCCGGAAGGGTGAAACTGTTGGCCCGGTACTGGAGCGAGCCCTTGACCTGGTAGACGAGGAGGATGGAGCCGCTCACGAAATACTCGCCGACCGTGGCACGCAGCACGTCGAGATCGGTCGAAACGCCGTCCCCATTGTCCTCGACCTGCCAGACCGAGATGGTGTCGGGAGCCTTCACAGACAGGTCCAGCTCAAAGGGAACCATCTTGGCCAGCATCTGGCTTTTCTCATCGACCGGCGCGAGGAGCGCGAGATTGGCCTCATAATCCAAGCCCACAATGCGAGCCGGAGTTTTTTCACCGGTGGTTGGCAGTTCGAGTTCGATGTAGGTCGAGTTGACTACCAGTTCCGCCGTCACGAGGACGCGGCCACCGGAGAGCAGAGCCCCGAGACCACGGCGCGGGGTGGGATTCCCCTTTTCCCAGGGACGCAGGAAATTGTAAGCCTGGAGGGTGGCATTGACCCGGACCAGGGAGTTCGACGGACTGGGACCCTCGGCGCCGGCGGGCTGGGTTTTCTCCTGGGCGGAGAGGGAACCGGTAACCAGCGCAAGGGTCAGCAACAAGGTGGAAGCAAGGAGGCGGAAAGAATTCTTCATGGGAACAATCGGAGACGGAAGGTTGCTCAGCGGGGTGGGAAGGGACACGGGGTTATTCCGGCTTGGCGGCACCGGGAGGTTTCCCGTTGGGGGCGTCGGCCTTGTCATCGGGCTTCGCTTCCTTCCCGGCCTCCGGGGATTCTTCCTTGATCGGTGGCATTTTGCCCATGACCTGCTCGATCAAGGGCACTTCGATGTAGTGATCAAAGCTCACATTGTACTTCCGGAGAATCCGCGCGTGGGCCTCCGCCGCTTTGTTCCGCTCGAGAACGAGAGGTCGGCCTTCATTGAGCAGCCGGATGACGTGGAAATTTTCGTGCCCTTTTTCGGCGACACCGTCCTTCAGCGCATCGTAGATGTCCTGGAGTCGCTGGATCTTTTGGCCGTTCACCGAGTCCACGACATGGCTGACATAGCCTTCGAGATAGGTGTTGATCTCGTCAGGCAGCACCGCCGTCAGCACCACGACCTGGGGCCGCTCCCGGTAGAGTTCGTGGTCGCCGTAGTTGGCAAAGAAGTAGCGCACATCCATCGAAGCGATGTTGAAGACCTCCATCATATTGCGGTCGAGCGGTTGGAACTGCAGACCCGCGAACAACACAAACTGAGGTTTCTGCTCATAGAGGTTTGCCTGGATCAGATAGGGCAGGAAACGGCGCAGCTCGACCTCGATCGACTTTTTGGTCCCCTCCCGCTGGATGTCGATCTTCACCTTGTCGCCCGCGAACTTGCGCTCCACGATTTCATTCAGGTTGATGCGCTCGCCCTCGATCTCAACAAAGCCGTCGCTGGCGATAGCGTGGCCGTCGATCGCGAGGAGCACGTCACCCGTAAGGAGCAGTTTCGCCGCCGAGCTGGAAGCGTCCGCATTCACCACCATGACCCCGGTGCCATCATTCGGCAGGCCCAGGGCCAGCCGTTGCGCGGGGTTGAGCAGATCGATCGTCGAGGTCGCGAGATCCACATAGTTGTCGTAGTGCCCGTCCTGGATGTCTTTGAGGAAGCGGTTCACCACCGGCACCGGGATCATGTAGGCCGTGTTCTGGGCCACGGCCCCGGAGAACCCCTGAAATGCCACCCCGACCACCTTGTTGTCCTGGAGGACCGGGCCACCGCTGTTCCCGGGATTGATCGCCGCGTCCACCTGGATGGTCAGGTGGTTGTCCACCGCCGAGTGCGAGTAGGGACGGAAATCGATCCGCGAGACCACCCCGCGAGTCACCGAGATCCGGTCCCCACCGATCGGATAACCGACCGCCGTCACCGTGGTGTTGAGCTTGGGGATGCCGCCGATCTCCAGCGGGGTCACTTTTTCAAAGTTCTTGAAGTCACCTGGCTCGATCAATTCAAGCAGAGCGAGGTCACAATCGTGGGCGACGTGGAGCACCTTTGCGGGGAAAGGCTCCGGCTGGTCCACCTTGCGGATGTAGATGAGCCGGGCATTGCTGATGACGTGAGCATTGGTGAGGAACTGGTTTTTCCCAACAAGAAAGCCCGTGCCGACGCCGGAGCCGGTTCCGCCGATGTTCCACGGCACGCGGTAGTTGGCCCCGAGCATGTCCACCTCGACCCGGACAACCGCGCCGAATTCGATTTGCGAGACGTCCGCCTGTTCAGCCGCGCTGGGGACATCGGCCACTCCGGCCGGAAGAGCGGTAGCGGGCACCGCCGCGGGGGCGGGCGCGGCATTTTGGGCGCGGCTGTCGGCAGCCCACATCAGGGCGGGGACCAGGAAAGCCGTCATCAAGGCACGGGAAGGGCACTTCATCATGGCAGGACGCAGTCGGATCAGTTTCGGGGGCAGGGTGGGTGGTTCCGCCCCGGCCAAGGCCGGGAACGGAAAAGGCACAGTGTAAAAGCCGCCCCCTGCAAAGTCAATCGCCGCGACCCCGGCGCCAATGAAAGTCATGGCGAGGTTGCGCCTACTCAGCTGTGGACCTAAACCGGGCCGGCCAGTTGAGGATCCTAACCCTTCGGACAAACCTCCCAATTTGCTTTCTCTATTGAACCGGAGTTCCAATACTGATTAGACCCGCCCGTTGTAGTTCACGCAAAACGCAATGAGCGGACAACCCATCCATTGGTGGCCCCTCCAGCAAAGGCACCCCCGCCCTTCTAATCCACTCGCCCACCTGAAACAACGAGACGCCGGGGGCTGCCGCAGGCGGCATCGAGCCAGCCGAGATGGGTCGTGGTGATGAGTTTCTGCGACTCCTCCGGCCAGGCGGCCATGAGGGCGTTGCGCCGACCCGGATCGAGCTCACCGAAGACGTCATCAATCAGCAGCACCGGGGCCCGTTCTTTCTCGGTCAGAAAGAGTCGGCTCTGGGCGAGCTTCAGGGCCAATGCCACGGTGCGCTGCTGCCCTTCGCTGGCGAACTTTGCGGCGGGACGCTCCTGCACCATGAGAATGAGGTCGTCACGATGCGGACCGGCCACGGTCTGGCGCCGCCGGACCTCCTCCTCGCGACGCGCCAGCAGGGTGGCGGCGAGATCGTCTCCGGGACCGGAGGCGGCTTCGTAAGCCAGGTCGAGGCCTTCATCCTCGCGCCCGGAAATGTGGCGCTGGGCCTCGGCGGTATGGGGCCGGAGTCGTTCCACAAGGGACCGGCGCAGGGTCGTCAGCATTTTGCCGTGCTCCGCCAGGAGGCGGGTGTAGGCATCGATCTCATTCCAGCGGGGCACCGCATCGCGCTTCAGCAGGACATTGCGCGAGCGCAGGGCGCGGTCATAGGCCCGGAGGGCCGTCCCGTAGCCGGGGTGCAACTGGGCGGCCATGAAATCAAGATAACGCCGGCGCCCCTCGGCACTGCTGCGAACCAAGGCAAGGTCATCGCTCGCCATCCAGACCACGAGACCGCTTTGCCGCAGGTAGGGTCCGGAAGAAGCCTGGGCTTCGCCGTCGACGAGCAGCTTGCGGATCCGCGGGCCGTAGTGATGACGCAACTCGGTGTCGCCAAGATCGCCGGCAACGGCGAAGCCGGGAGCGCCGAAATGCACAAGCTCCGAGAGGCTGGAGGTACGGGGCGATTGAAGCCGCAGCAATACACAGGCCGCCTCCAGGATGGAGGTTTTGCCCTGGGCATTGTCCCCAAAAAAGAGCGTCATCCCCGGCTCCAAGGGAAGACGCAGGCTCTCGAAACAGCGGAAATGGCTCAGGCGCAGAGAAGTGAGCATCGGTCGGTCCGCATGCTGTAGCCCATTCCCGGGCTCCGCGCCACGCCGGAATGGACCCTTCAGAAACCCGGACAAGATAAGGATCGGCCTCCCGAACCCCGCAGGACGCAGTTGCGGCGAAAAAAAACTTGCAGCGTTTTGCACATCTGCTATTGATACTGCGTCTCAATACTAAATACACCCATCATGAAACACACTCTTTTTGGAGCCACCTTGCTTGGCACCCTGGTGCTGGGCCTGCTTCCCGCCGGAGCCGGGGAACGCCGCTTTGCCTATACCTACGACTCGACCACCCTTTCGGCCGGGGAATTGGAGTATGAGCAGTGGTTCACGTTCAAGGACTATGACACCAAGAACCGCTTCGAATTCCGCCACGAACTGGAATACGGCATCACCGACAAACTCCAGGTCGGCGCCTATCTGTCCGACTGGCGGATCACCAAGTATGACGACGGTTCCTCGGAAACCGAATGGCGCACCGCCGGTTTCGATGTGATCTACAACCTGACCCATCCCGGAGAATCGTTCATCGGTTCCGCTCTTTACGGGGAGGTCCTGATCGGGCCGGAAAAGTTTGCCCTCGAAGGCAAGCTGCTCCTCGAGAAACGCCTGGGACGCGTGGTCATCGGCTACAACGCGATCCTCGAAGCGGAATGGGAAGGGGCGGATTATGAGGAACAGGTCGGCGTGATCGAGAACACTTTTGGTGTCAGCTACCAGATCAACCCTTCCTTCCTGATTGGATTCGAAGGCCTCCATGAGATCGAACTAGCGGAATGGAGCGATGGCCGGGGCGTGCTTTACCTCGGGCCGAACCTGTCTCTGCGGAAAAACGGGTTCTTTGTGACCGCCGCCGGGCTGTTCCAAACCACCGAAGTCTCCGGCGAACCCGACACCCAGATTCGGCTACTCGGCGGATTCCATTTCTGAGACCCGGTTTCCTTTCCTTGCCCCTCTGTGTCCGGACGGGAGCAACCGTCAGGACATAAAAGGGCGGCCGCCCTCCCATGAACCAGACCAAGACCACCCCAAAGCCAGGAGTGTCACTAGACATGAAAAGCAACTTCCGCGCCGTCTGTCCATCCATTGCGCTCTTTTTTTTGCCATCCCTCCTTCTCCTGGCTTCTTGCGGGCCCGCGACTCCGGCTGGAAAAGGCCCCACGACGGGGGCGGTGGCCCCGGGAGATCCTCTGATCCTGGGACGGAAACTCTATTTCACCAAGTGCGCCGACTGCCATGTTGCGGAACCGGTGAAACGCTACTCCGCAGCAGAGTGGGCCCACATCCTTCCCGATATGGCGGAGGAGGCCAAGCTGAGTCCGTCGGAAACAGCGGCGGTGCGGGCCTATGTGAAGGCGGAATTGGCGCGGTGACCCTCGTCAGCGGAGCGTTCCGTCGGGGAGGATTTCTTTGGCCTTGAGATAATCGTGTAGTACCTCGGGCAGGCGGATACTCCCATCGGCCTGCTGACAAGTCTCCAGCAGGGCGACATACAACCGCGGCAAAGCGGTGCCGGATCCGTTGAGGGTGTGGCAGAAGCGATTTTTTCCGTCCGCGTCCTTATAACGGAGTTTCATCCGGCGGGCCTGGTAATCGCCGAAGCAACTGCAGCTCGACACTTCCAGATAGCCGCCGTGACCAGGGGCCCAGACCTCAATGTCATAGGTCTTGGCAGAGCTGAACCCGATGTCGCCGGTGCAGAGCTCAATGGTCCGGTAATGCAACCCCAGTAGTTGAAGCACAGTTTCCGCCTCGGCGGTGAGGATCTCCAACTGGGCAAACGAATCCTCCGGGGCGACAATGTTGACCAACTCCACCTTGTCGAACTGGTGCATCCGGATCATACCGCGGCTCTCACGGCCCGCCGAGCCCGCCTCGCGGCGAAAACAAGGGGTGTAGGCAGTGAGCTTGACCGGGAAATCACCCGGGCCAAGCAGCGCGTCGCGATAGAGATTGGTCACCGGCACCTCGGCGGTGGGCGCGAGGAAAAAGGCATTGTCCTCAAGACCGTACATGTCGTCTTCGAACTTCGGCAACTGGCCGGTGCCCTCCATGCAGTCACGGTTCACGATGAATGGCGTGTAGACCTCACGGTAGCCGTGGCGGGTGGTGTGGAGATCCAGCAAGAACTGGATCAGCGCCCGTTGCAGCCGGGCACCAGCTCCGGTGAAAACAAGGAAACCGCTCGCACTGATGCGCACACCGGCCTCGAAGTCGAATAGCTTGAGGGACTGCCCCAGTGCGACATGATCTTGGGGAGCGAATCCGTCAAAGACGGGTTTTTCACCCCACACCCGGACCACGGGATTTGCGGTCTCATCCGCGCCGACCGGGCAGCCTTCATGGGGCAGATTGGGAATCCGCATCAGCAGGTCCCGCTGGCGAATGTCGGCGGCGTCCGCCTGCTCTCCGATCTCCTTGATCCGGTCGCCGATGCCACGGACTTCCGTTTCAAGGGCTGAAGAATCCTCGCCCCGGGAACGAAGTCCCCCAATGTCTTTGGAAAGGCGGTTCCGCTCCCCCTGGAGGCGCTGGCGATCCGTCTCACCGGAGCGCCTCTGTTCGTCGCACTCAAGCACCGGATCGACCAGGGTCCAGCTGTCCCCTCCCCGGTGGCGGAGGCGGGTTTTGACGTCGTCGGGGTTATCGCGGAGGAGGCGGATGTCGAGCATGGGGCGGGGAAAGTAGCGCAAAGCGGCCGGATTGCCAAACGGCTCTTTTGGCATCCCAGGGATCCGGGCCAGGCTGGACATGACAGTATGAAATACCCCCACCGAAAGCTGGACGGCCGGCAGAGGAAGCGCTGGCCGTCAGGTCAAAAATGTCTTGGCAGACGATCCTCCGGGACAGGGTCAGGAAAATCATTGCGGGGAGGTCGGCTTCCGCTTACAGATGTCACTCTTTGCGGTTCTTCCGTCCGGCGGGTGCCGGGCTTTTCCATGTCCACTCCTTCGTCGCACGAACAACACGGCAGCCGGTGGGCATTGGCCTTGCTGGCACTCGGGGTGGTTTACGGGGATATCGGCACCAGCCCACTTTATGCCCTGCGGGAATGCCTCGCGATCTCCATTGAGACTACCGGCAGTCTGACCAAGCTGGCCTTGTTCGGGCCGGTGTCTCTCATGTTCTGGTCGCTGACTCTGATGGTGTCGGTGAAATACCTCATGCTGGTAACCCGGGCCACCAACAAAGGAGAGGGCGGGGTGTTCGCGCTTTTCGCCCTGATCCGGGGGCACAAAGACATGATGACTCCGCGCCGTCTCGCGATAGCGACTCTGGTCTGCATGTTCGGTGCCTCGCTGCTTTATGGGGATGGGATCATCACCCCGGCGATTTCGGTGCTATCGGCCGTCGAAGGTCTGGAACAACTCAATCCCGATCTGGAGCATTGGGTGGTCCCCATCGCCGCGACCATTCTGACTCTGCTGTTCATGGTGCAACGTTTTGGCACCGCCAAGATCGGGGTCGCCTTCGGCCCCGTGATGCTGCTCTGGTTTGGCAGTCTCACGGTGCTCGGTATCCGTCAGATCGTGCAGGCACCGGAGGTTCTCTCCGCCCTCTCCCCGCACTGGGGTATCGGCTATCTCATGGCCCACGGCATCCGCGGTCTGGTCATCATGGGCACGGTCCTGTTGGCGGTGACCGGGTGCGAGGCCCTTTATGCGGACATCGGCCATTTCGGCCGCCAACCCCTCAGCCGCTCCTGGTTTTCCCTCGTTTACCCTTCCCTCGTCATCAACTACCTCGGCCAGACCGCGCTGGTCCTGCGGGATCCCTCGGCGGCCTCGGACCCGTTTTTCCATCTCGTGCCGGAGCCGCTTCTGGTACCTCTCATCATGCTGGCGACGTTGGCGACGATCATTGCCAGCCAGGCCATGTTGACCGGGGTGTTTTCCCTGACCCAGCAGGCAGTCCAGCTCGGCTTTCTCCCCCGCCTCAAAGTGATCCACACCTCCCCTGAAGTCCGGGGTCAGATCTACCTGCCGCAAATCAATTTCGTGCTCATGGTGGCCTGCCTGTTTCTCGTTTTTCAATTCAAGAACTCGAGCAATCTGGCCTCGGCCTATGGACTTTCCGTGTCCCTCGACATGACCCTGACGAGCCTGTTGTTTTTTGCGGTGGCTCGGTTCATCTGGCAGTGGCCGCTCTGGAAGGCACTTTTTCCGGTGCTCATTTTCCTGACCCTCGAATTGGGTTTCGTCGGCGGCAGCATGGTCAAAATTCTTGATGGCGCCTGGATCCCGCTCGCCATTGCCACGGTCATCGTGGTGATGATGAAGACCTGGGTTGACGGGCGGGCCATCCTTTGGAAAGCGGTCAAACGCGCGTCGCTCCCGGTGGAGCATCTGGTGGACGATCTGCGGTCCGAGCGCATTCCCCGCGTTCCGGGTACCGGGGTTTTCCTCTCCTCCACGCCGGACGGCCTCCCACTGGTGCTGCTGCATCACTTGAAACACAACAAGGCTCTCCACAAGACCGTGGTGCTGCTGACGGTGCGCTTCGAGGACATTCCTTTCGTGGAGCCTGAGAACCGCATCGAAGCCGAGGAAATTTACGAGTCCTTCTACCGGGTGGTGCTGCATTACGGCTTCGCGGAGACTCCTGATGTGAATCCGGACCTATTGCAGGCCCTTGCCGATCAGAAAGTGGTGAAGCCGGGAGCGATCAGCTTCTACCAGAGTCGGGAGTTGCTGCTGACCGACGGCGACGGCAACATGGCCACCTGGCGGAAGAAACTTTTCGTGTTCCTATCCCGGCTGGCCCGCCCGGCGACCGGCTATTTCGAGCTGCCCTCCCGGAGAGTCATCGAACTGGGAATCCAGCTGGAGCTGTGAAAAACGGAAGCTGAATTCCCGAAACCAATCAACCGGTCGCCATCAATTCCCGGACCAGCGCGCAGAAAGCCTCCACGACGGGATTCTCATGTTCCCGGTTCCAGACCAGGACCAGGGAAACCAGCTCGACCGGATGAAGGGGTTTGAAAACCATCGTGTCCGCCCCCGCCAGCGTGGCAACACTTTCCGGCACCACTCCGATCCCGGCGCCGGACTCCACATAGGTCAGCACCGTGCCCACGATGCTCGGCGTGTGAGCGAGAGTGGGGGGAAATCCCGCACGCTGGCAGCCGAGAAGGACACGGTCATGTAGGCCCACCCCCTCCCGACGGGCCAATACGATGAGAGGTTGTCCCCGCAAGGAACTCCACTCCAATGACTCCACTTTGGCTAGCGGATGCCCGGAAGGCAGCACTGCGCAGAGCGGTTCCTCACGCAACAGCAAGGTTTCCAAGCCAAGGCGTTCGCCAGCGGTCACAGGACGGGTCAGCCCCAGATCGAGCCGGCCTTTCAAGACCATTTCCCAGACTCGCTCCGGAGTCCGCTCCTCCAGAATCACCGTGACCCGTGGATACCGAATGCGAAATTCCCGCAACACTCCGGCGAGGAAATCGCGAGTCGGCGGTCCGATGTAGCCGAGCCGCAGCTCTCCTTCCTGACCGAGTGCGGTCCGCTGCACCTTGCGGGCTGCTTCTTCCGCCAGTCCTAGCAGCACTCCGGTTTCACGGAGCAAAACGGCGCCTGCGGGGGTGACCCGGACTTTGTGCTTGTTGCGCGCCAGTAATGGGGTTCCCAGCTCCTCCTCAAGATCCCGCACGGCGCGGCTCAAAGCAGGCTGGGCAATGTGCAGCCGCTCGGCGGCCCGGGAGAAACTGAGCTCCTCGGCGACGGCTTGGAAATAACGGAGGGTGCGGAGTTCCATCAGTTGGTGATACCGACAAGGTATTACCGCTATTGAAAAATACAATTTCCGGCATCACACAACGCGACGACCTTTCAGGACCACCCGAACTCCCATGCAAAGCGATTCTTCCTACGATGTCCTGATCATTGGTGCCGGCCCTTCAGGCACCAGCGCCGCCACCATCCTCGCCGGGCACGGTCACCGGGTTCTGGTGTTGGAGCGTGAGAAATTTCCCCGCTACCGGGTCGGCGAATCCCTGATTCCCTTCACCTATCAGCCGTTGGAACGCCTCGGACTGATCCCCAAGATGAAGGCGTCGCACTTCCAGAAAAAATACAGCGTTTCGTTCGTCCAGCCCGATGGCCGTCGTTCCCAGCCGTTCTATTTCCACAACCGGTATGATCGTGACACCATCGCCCAAACCTGGCAGGTCCTGCGATCCGAATTTGACCAGATGATGGTCGACCACGCCCGGGAACGGGGCGTCGAAGTCAGAGAGGAGGTGGAGGTCAACCGTCTCCTGACCGAAGACGGTCGAGTCGTCGGGGTGGAAGTGACCGAGAAAAACGGAGCGACTTACGAACTGCGTGCACCGATGACCTTGGACGGTTCCGGCAAGGAAGCCTTTGCGGCAACCCGGCAGGGCTGGCGGTTGAATGATCCCTTCCTCAACAAGGTCGCGGTCTGGACCTACTACGAGGGATCCCAGAGGGAATCCGGAGAAGACGAGGGCGCCACCACGGTGGCCTTCGTTCCAGACAAGGGCTGGTTCTGGCACATTCCCCAACACAACAACCGGGTCAGCGTCGGAGTGGTCGCCGATGGCAAATACCTGACCCGTGGTGGAGTGCGGGATTTGAAAGCCATCTTCGATCGGGAAGTCGGCGAAAATGCCTGGATCCGGGACCATCTCAGCGCGGGCAAACAGGAAGGGCCCTACCACATCACCAGCGAGTTCTCCCGACATTCCCGTTACTGCGGTTCCCCGGGCCTGCTTCTGCTGGGAGATGCCTTGGCTTTCCTTGATCCGGTCTTCAGCAGTGGCGTCATGCTGGCCCTGAAAAGTGGCGTCCTCGCCGGGGACGCGGTGCATGAGGCCTTGGTTTCCGGAGATTTCAACCCAAACCGCTTCGCGGAATACGGTGCCACCCTGAGGGAGGGCGTGGAGAACATGCGCAAGCTGGTCTACGCGTTCTACAATCCGACGTTTTCCTTCAAAGATGTCATCATGAAATACCCTGACATGGCGGGGGAGATCACGGACTGCCTGTCCGGCGATGTGAACCGTGATTACTCGGAACTCTGGAGCCGGATCGAAGAATTTGCCCCACTCCCGGAATCACTGCCCTACGGCGTGCCCCTGCAATGAGGGCTCAGGCCCGTCCCAGCACTGCCTCCGCGGCGTCCGCACCCATCCGCATCGCTTTGTGCATGTTGGGGTAGCAGAATCCTCCCTGCCTGCCGGTGGTAAGGACATTCTCAAGGGAGCGGATGTGTTCGTTGACCGCGTCAAGGTGCTGCTCGAATCCAAGCGAAAAGACTGGATACCCGTGGGGGGTCCGCAAAAGGTGCGTCTGCACGATTTGGTCGCGGCGGCAGATCCCTTCGGCTTCGAGATCGGTGTGGATTTTTTCCATCGCCTCGGGGTCGCCGTTCCACTTGGCATCGCCCACCTCACAGGTCGTCTCCACGATAAGCACCGTGTGGTCGGGGGGATTCACGATGAGTCCCGCGTTTTTGGGTTCTCCGACGCGGTGGAACTCCTTGTCTCGGTAATAGATGTAGAGACAGTTGATGGCCTGAGGCTTGTTCACTAGCAATCCGTAGACCGCAACGGCTTTGGAGCGGAGCTGGGAGGCCGAGGCGCGCACCGGCTCCGGAGCTGCATCCCCCATGGCGAGGATGAGGTCGCGCACCGGAATGGTGGAAATCACGTCCGAACAGGGCACCGTCTGGCGGGATCCATCGCGGCTGTCCTCATAGGTGACCGAAATGACCCGCGCTCCCGCCACCTGCAAACCGCAGACGCGGGCATGCGTGTGGACCTCGCAGCCGAGTTGGCGGATTGCTTCGGCAAGGAGGCGGGGCATGGCTTCGGCCCCCTTGCGGGAGTAATGAAGTGTCTCTTCCCGCAGCGCGCTGTCCACCGCACTGCCGTCCTTCTCCTTGATCCCGATCTTGGCGAGGAGTTTCTTCATGACGTCAACCGCAGAGAGGCGGGGCATTTTCGTCTTGATGAAGGTGGCGGAAAGCTCGGTCGGAGGGAAGCCCCAGTAACGGTGGGTGAAATCCCGGAAAAAGAATTGATACAGTGGGCGGCCATAGAGCTGGATGAGGGCGTCCTCGGCGTTGAGCGTCTCCTTGGGGAAAATCTTGTACCATGCCTGGTAAGCAAGCAGACCGAAGCAGCAGCGGAGCAGAACGAACGGGTTCATGCCCTTGACCATGTCCCCGAACTGGAGCGGGTAATGGTAAAACGAACCGGCCCATTTGATTTTCGCATTCAAGGGGACCTCGATGCGTTCGTCGCCCATGATCCCTTTCATGGTTTCGAATACCCCCTTGTCAAAGGCGTGGAGCATGTGAACCCCGAGATCGTATTAGTTTCCTCCACGCTCGTGGCCACGGGCCAAACCACCGGTGACATCCTCCTTCTCCAGCAGGACCACCTTGCGCCCCGCCCGGGCAAGGGTCAGGGCAGCGTAGAGGCCGCACGGGCCGCCCCCCAGAATGACGACAGGCGAGGTAGAAGGAAGATTTGAAGAAGTGGGCTCCACGGATGATTTCAAGGTAAAAAGAATTCGAACAAGACACAGACTCCGCCATCCCACGAGCCCGACCAGGCATTCGCGGGAGGCCGCCAACATACCACAAACTCACAAAAGGGCGGTTTGAAGGATCAATTGCCGGATCAGGAGGCGACCGGGAGCATCGACAGGACGGCTCGGATCCGGGAGGAGTTCCCCGCCCAAACTCCGCATGAAGACACAAGGACGGTTGCCCCACCACCACGCCGACCGGCACGGAGGGGCGCCGGCACGGTCTTGGTCGGGCGTTTCCACCATTTCCCAAAGCAAAGGAGCATCAAAGGAGGAATCTCCGGGGGTGCCGGGAGTAATTCCGGTGATTGCCTCCTGCCCCTGTATACCGGCCATTTTTTCATGTCCCACCGAGGGAACATCCGGGCGGCAAAGGGATCCAAGACAGCAAACCACCAGCATCAGCGCTAGAATCCTACGGAACTCCGCACAAGCTCCGGAAGACGGAGCGGCAACGGCGTGAATTGACGGAGTAGTGGAGGTGCTTTTCGTCATGCGACTCACTGCCGGGCACCGGATCCCATGCCCACAACGAAGCGCCAATGAACTGCGGAGCCTTGTTTCCGCAACCATAAATGTCCCCCGGCCGACAGCAGAGACAAAGAGACTTCCCAACGGGGGATCTCCGGCGATTCCAGGATCTCGCCAAGTGGGAACTCCTTCCACTGATGGGACGAAACCAATTTCGAACCACCCCTCACTTTTTCCTTTGACCACGGACGCGTTTTGTAGTTACATTCCAACAGGGGAACCAAACCAACTCAAACTCTCATCCTATGAAATTCCTCCCACTTGTTTGTCTGTTCACAGCCTCCGCCATCGGCCATTTGCCTGCCGCCCCGCCAATGGCCCCCAAAGCTACTGGGATCACCCAAGCCTCCGCCAAAAAAGCCCCTACGAAAGGGAGCGGCGCGAAAAAAGAGACCACGAAAAGCGCCGAAAAAAAGGACTCCGATGGCGGAGCGGAAATGGCCAAAGCAGAAGCGCTCACCAAAGACCTGACGCCATCCGCCAATTCCAAGTTGATGGACATTGTCAACAATGGGGATGAAAAAGCGCTGACCAGTTTGCCGGGCGTAGGGGCGGCCAAAGCCGCTGCCATCAAAAAAGGACGCCCCTTCTCATCCCCTGCGGAACTCATCAAAGTCGAAGGGGTGGGACCCGGGATTTTGGAAGGCATCGTCAAACACGCCAAAGCGGGATTTCCAGAGCCTGAGAAGAAACCGGAGTCCGAGAAAAAACCGGAACCGGCCAAAAAGGCCACTACCCCGAAAAAGGCCAGCCCCACCAAGAAAAGCTCCTGAACCGAACACCTTTTCTGCCTTAGTCCAGCAGAGGGGGAGCCCGGGGCGCCTTGCGGGGTGCTCCGGGTTCTTTTTTTTCAATGTGCGTGTGCGCACCGGAGGGGCGCTTTCACGCCATGCGGCAGCCTTGCCGGAAACGGCAATGTGGGAGAAGATCGGCACTGCTGTTTTCACTCCTCCAACTTTGTTGATAGCCCTTCGATTTCCCTCTTTCCCCGCTTGGCTCGCCGCGATGGTAGGCCTGGTTGCTCCCCTCTGCCATGCTGAACTGCATTGGATCTGGATCAGTCAGAACTCCGGGGATCGTGATATCGGTATCTTCACCAAAAGCTTCACCTTGGAAGGGGAAGTGAAAGCAGCCACCTTGGTGGTGAGCTGCGACAATGGGGCCAAAGCGTCTCTCAATGGACAGCCGGTGCTGGAAAACCCCGACTGGCAGAGTCCCACCACCGCTGATGTGAAAGCCCGCCTGAAACCCGGGGAGAACGAACTGAGCATTCGGGCCACCAACAAAGGAGGGGCGGCCGCCCTGCTGGTGAAGCTTTCGATTACGCTGAACGACGGCAAAACCCAAGTTGTTGAGTCGGGGCCCGGTTGGCAGGTCGTTCGGGAAGGGGAGACCACTCCAAAAGAAGCCGCCGTGCTCGGCAAATATGGCGTGGGCCCCTGGGGTCAGGTTCTTGAAGGCAAACCGGGCGGAGGAAATTCCGGAGCGGGAATCCCAGGGGTGGCAACGGCCCCCGAAGAGATCACCGTCCCGGAAGGTTTCAAAGTGGAACTGCTCCACAGCGTTCCCAAGGGTGAGCAGGGATCCTGGGTCGCCCTCGCCCCCGACCCCCAGGGACGACTCATCGTTTCCGACCAAAGCGGCATTCTCTACCGCATCACGGTCGATACCCCGGAGAAAGGCAAGGTCGCCATCGAACCAATATCGGTCGTCGCCGAAAGCCAGACGGCTCCAGTCGGTGGCGCCCACGGCCTGCTCTGCGCTTACGAAAGCCTCTACGCCATGGTCTGCGATGGCAAATGCAAGCATGGACTTTACCGTCTCCAGGACACCAACGGTGATGACCACTATGACAAAGCCACCCTGCTGAAAGAACTCAAGGGAGGTGGCGAGCACGGACCCCACAGCATCACTCTGGGACCGGACGGGGCGCTCTACTTCTCCTGTGGCAACCATACGGAACTGCCTGTGCCACTGGAAGAAAGCCGTCCAGCCCGGGCCTGGCAGGAAGACCACCTCCTGCCGCGGATGTGGGACGCCAACGGGCATGCCAAAGGCCGCCTGGCTCCCGGCGGTTACATGGTGAAAACAGATCCCGAGGGCAAGACCATGGAGCTGTATTGTTCCGGTTTCCGCAATGAGTTCGGCATCGCGTTCAACGACGCGGGAGATCTTTTCACTTACGACGCGGACATGGAATGGGACATTGGCAGTCCCTGGTACCGGCCTACCCGGGCCAACCACTGCGTCAGCGGTGGGGAGTATGGTTGGCGCTCCGGCTCCGGCAAATGGCCCGGATACTATCCTGATTCCCTGCTCACGACCCTCGACATCGGGCCCGGCAGCCCCACCGCAGTCTATGCCGGCACCGGGGCGAAATTCCCCGCCCGCTACCAGCATGCTCTATTCATGAACGACTGGACGTACGGAACCATGTATGCGCTGCATCTCACCCCCCGTGGCGGCAGCTACCAGGCGGAGAGGGAAGAGTTTGTGTTCGGACGTCCCCTGCCACTCACGGGAGTAACGATCCGCCCCCAGGATGGGGCAATGTATTTTCTCATCGGGGGACGCGGCACCCAGTCCGGTCTTTACCGCGTCACCTATCAGGGAGACGAATCGACGGCACCGGCACCTGCTCCCGCCCTGACTCCGGATGGCAGGATCCGGAGGGAGTTGGAAGTCCTTCACCAGCCCGGCTCCGGACCGGAGGCGATCGACAAAGCTTGGACTCACCTCAACTCAGCTGACCGCCATGTCCGCTTCGCCGCCCGGGTCGCCATCGAACGTCAACCGTCGGCCGCGTGGGCCTCGCGAGCCCTTGCCGAGACCGGCGATTGGGCCTCTCTCGAATCGGCGGTGGCCCTTGCCCGCGTTGGGGACAAATCCCTCCAAAATGATCTGCTGAAATCGTTGGTCCGCCAGGACTGGAGCACTCTGGATCTCCCCCGGCGCCTTGCGCTGATCAGGGCTCATGGACTGGTTTTCACCCGCATGGGACCGCCATCCGAGGAGGCTCGGTTGGAACTGCTGGGGCGCTTCGACGACCGGTTTCCCTCCCACCAGTCGGACGTGGACCGGGAGCTCTGTGATCTGTTGATTTACTTGGACTCTCCAACCGTGGTGACCAAGGCCGTCCAACTGCTCAACACCGCAAGCGACGAACTCGCGGACATCGCCAGCGAAGACCTGCTCTCGCGGAATTCCGGCTATGCAAGCGCGGCGAGGGCGCTCCACGCCTCCCGGCCGAACCGGCAGCAGATCGGCTATGCCTTCTCCCTGCGCAATGCAAAGCAGGGCTGGACCCCGGAATCACGCAAAGCTTACTTCCAATGGTTTCCCAAGGCCCGTGAATTCAAAGGCGGCAACAGCTTCAGCAAGTTCATCGAGAACATCCGCACCGAAGCTCTCGCCAATTTCGTTCCCGAAGGTGAAAAAGAAGCCCTGGCCGCCCTTTCCACGCAGGCCCTTCCCAAGCCAATGGTCCATCTCGACCCACCCAAGGGGCCCGGCCGCAACTGGACCGTCGATGAGGCCGCCGCCTTGCTTGATGGCGGGCTGAAAGGGATGAATTTCGCCAGCGGAAAAAACCTCTTCCAGGCGCTTGCCTGCAGTGCCTGTCACCGGTTCAATGGTGAATGGGGAGGCATCGGCCCCGATATCACCGGCGCGGGCAACCGTTACAGCCACCGCGATCTGATGGAAAACATCGTCGATCCCTCCAAGATCATTTCGGACCAGTACGAGACCCACCAGATCCGGAAAAAGGACGGCACGTTTGTGATCGGTCGCATCATCGTGGAGGAGAATGGCAAGGTTTTCGTGGCCACCAACCCCTTCGTCCCCGCCGACACCACCGCCATCGACGAGAATGACCTCGCGGAGAAAAAAAACTACCCCATTTCCATGATGCCGGCGGGCCTGATCAATGTGCTGAGTCCCGAGGAACTCAAGGACCTCGCGGCCTACCTCCTGTCTGCCGGGAATCCCGAGGACGCCATGTTCAAGCCTTGAGGAGACCGACTCCATGTTCGACCCGGCAACCGGCGGCCATCCTTCTCCCCGGACTCCGGGAGAGAAGTGGCTGATCGGGGCGTTCACCGCCCTCGGTCTGGCCTTGGTGTTCGGCACCTTGCTGGAGGATTACGAGCCAGTGAAGCTCAGCGTGCCGTTTTTCTTCCTCTCCTGGGTTCTCCTGCTGGCCCTCCATGAATTCGGACACGCCCTGACCGCCCGGGCCTTGGGCTGGAAGGTCCGTTCCGTCTCCATCGGCAGCGGCCGGACTCTCTGGAGCGGCCTGATCCTGGGAATGCCCGTGCGTTTCCGCGCGGTCCCGCTGTCCGGCTATGTTCTACCTGTGCCCGGTCATCTCCGCCAACCCCGACTGCGGGAATTCCTCATATACGCCGCCGGTCCGGGAATCGAGTTGGCGGCGGCGGCGGCGATCCTGCTTGCGCTGGGCCCGTCCACATTGTTTACCCGCTGCGAACAGGTGCCAGTCATTGCCGCCCAGACGTTCGCCGCCGTAGCCGTACTCGGTGCGGTGATCAATCTGGTTCCGCTGCCGGTCCGCATGGAGAGAGGCTTCGCGACCACCGACGGCCTGGGAATGATTCTCTGCTGGGGACGTTCTGATTGGCATTACGCCCGCCAGATTGACTGCAGCCCCGGTGCGGAGTGAGAACGTTTCAACCGAGGAAGGAGCAGACATACTGGCAGAGTCCAGCGTCCACCCGGATGGTAAATCCCGAATGGGAAGGCACATCAAACGCGGTGCCCGCGGGACATGTCAGCGCTTCGCTGGAGCCATCGATGTGCACTTCACAGACACCGTCGGTGATTTCCATCCGCTCGGCGGCTTCCGTGGCGAAGTGAAAGCTGCCGGGCAGGATAATGCCGAGCGTTTTCCGGCTGCCGTCGGCAAACCGGATGGTGTGGCTCAGGACCCTGCCTTCAAAATATTCATTCGCTTTGGCGACCGCGGTGACGTTGGAAAATTCCATGCCGCATCAAGGCGCGGATAGACGCTCCCGGCAAGGGAAAATTCCCAACCAACTCCTCGCTTGAGATCCCCCGGAATCCGTGTAGGAATGTGATCCCCGGACCTTTGCGGCAGGCACCGCTACCCGCCGCTCCGCCCTCCACCACCACTGCATGAAAGTCAACGCGTTCACTCCTCTTGTACCCGGACCGGACCTTGCCGCCCGGGTGTCCTCTGTGCCCTACGATGTCGTTTCGACTTCCGAGGCTCGAGCCTTGGCGGAAGGAAATCCGGACAGCCTGCTTCATGTCATTCGTGCAGAGATCGACCTCCCGGCCGATGTGAACCCCTATTCGGACCAAGTCTACGGGACGGCCCGCGAAAATTTTCTCCGACTTCAGTCCGAAGGACGACTGGTCCGGGAAACCGGACCATCCATCTATCTCTACCGCCAGGTCATGGGAAGCCACTGCCAAACCGGCATCGCGCTGACCTGCCATATTGAGGACTACGAAAAAAACGTCATCAAAAAGCATGAGAAAACCCGGAAAGTGAAAGAGGATGACCGCGTGGCACTGGTCAAATCCATCGATGCCCATCCGGGGCCGGTCTTCCTCACCTACAACGATGTGGCTTCGATCAATTCCTTTGTCGAAGACTGGACCACCTCCCACCAGGCCCAAGCGGATTTTGTCGATCCCACCGGCGTGCGGCACGTGGTCTGGCGAGTCAGTGAGTCCGACGCGACTCCCCTTTTGGAGGCCCTCCGGGCGGTCTCCGTCTCTTATGTGGCGGATGGTCATCACAGGAGCGCCAGTGCCTGGCGAGTTGGCACGGAAAAAAAGGCGGCCAACCCGAATCACACCGGCGACGAGCCCTACAATTGGTTCCTCTCGGTCCTCTTCCCAGCCAGTCAGCTTCGGATCCTGCCCTACAACCGACTGGTGCGAGACCTGAACGGCCACACTCCGGAAACATTCCTCTCGGCCCTGGCCGAAGCTGGACCCCTGATGAGTGGGGGTGGCGCTGAACCGGTCGGTCCGGGAACCTTTGGCGTGTATTTGGACGGCCATTGGTATTCCCTAGCCCTCACTCCGGTCGATCCTGACAGCCCCATCGGTCGCCTCGATGCCTCGATTCTGCAGGACCGGGTCCTCACTCCCCTGCTCGGGATCGGTGATCCAAGGACTGACGAGCGGATCGACTTCGTGGGCGGCATCCGGGGAACGGCGGAACTGGAGAAGAGAGTCAATTCGGGCGACTTCGCAGTGGCGTTCTCACTTTACCCCGTCA
>JADZAX010000547.1 GCA_020852405.1 Verrucomicrobiales bacterium | reverse complement strand
TCCGCGCTATTTCGGCGGCCCGCCCCAAAGTGGCCCCTTATCCATTCACCACGCTTCAACCCATGGTCGGGGTGGTGGAGTTTCCGGGATTTTACCGGGCCACGGTCGCCGACATTCCCGGCCTGATTGAGGGGGCCCACGCGGATGTGGGCTTGGGGCATGAGTTCTTGAGGCACATACTTCGTTGCAGTGTGCTTCTCTTTGTGGTGGACCTTGGAGGCGTGGACGGACGGGACCCTATTTCCGACATCGAGACACTGCGCCGGGAGATCAAACTCTATGATGAAGAACTGGCCGCACGAAAATGGTTGATCGCGGCCAACAAAATCGACCTCCCGGAATCGGACGCCAACCTTAAAGCCCTGAAAAACAGATTCCCGCGGATCGAGATCATTCCGATCTCAGCGGAAATCGAAGAAGGCATCGATGTCCTGAAAGAAAAGCTTCAGGGCTTGGTGGCACAGCGGCCCAAGTGACTCCCACGGGGTTACGGAAACGTAACTCCTTCACAGTTTACCCGGAGGTCACTCTGGGACAGACATAGAACGTCCAATTGGAGCCCGCCTGTTCTGGCGGAGCCAACTGGGCATTTGTTCTGAGCAACTGAATAACAGGGGTAATTAGAAAGGGCAGTCGCATTTCAGGGGGCGACTGCCCTTTCGCATCTCCGGAGGAGCTGGCGCCTCCTGTTGGCGATGCCGTCAGAGAATGTCGGCCACAAAGGAGTGGGGATCGAAAGTGTTGAAATCCTCGGCTTTTTCACCCGTGCCAATGAACCGAGTCGGCAGGTTCAACTCTTCCCGGATCGCGACCACGCACCCTCCTTTGCCGCTGCCGTCTAGTTTGGTCACAATCAAGCCTGTCAGATCCATGGCGGCATTGAATTGCCGGGCCTGCGCCAGGGCGTTGCCTCCCGTGGTCGCGTCCACCACCAGCAATCTTTCATGCGGGGAGGTCTCGTCCAGTTTGGCAAGGGAGCGGCGGACCTTTTTCAATTCCTCCATGAGATTGTGTCGGGTGTGAAGGCGCCCAGCGGTGTCACAAAGAACAAAATCATAATTCTCCCGCAATGCACGTTCGTGGGCATTGTAGCAGACCGCTGCGGGATCGGACTCATATTTGCCGACCACCACGGGGACATCAAGCCTTTCCCCCCAGTGTTGCAATTGCTCGATGGCGGCAGCCCGGAAGGTGTCAGCAGCGGCCAGAATGACCCGATGCCCCTGATTTTTCAGCATTAAGGCCAATTTGGCGGTGCTGGTGGTCTTGCCAACCCCGTTGACACCTGAAATCAGGAAAACGGTGGGCAATCCTAGTTCAGGACTGTGGCGGAGAGGCTCCGGTTCCCCCAGAATACGGACGATCTCATTTCTGGTGGCCTGGTGGACATCTTCGGGAGAAATCTTCCGGCCCAAATCCTGTAACGTATCAATGACCCGGGTGGTCAGTTTGAGTCCGAGATCCGCACTGATAAGAACGGCTTCAATTTCTTCCCAGTCTATGTCGGCACGGTTGCTGAGACGGTTGACCAGATTGCGAAAAAATCCCATGGGCACAAAGAATTACTTACTGGGGCGATGGCAAAGAGCGGCGGATCCGATCCAACACGCCATTGATGAAGCGGGGAGACTCCGAAGTTCCGAAGCGCTTGGAAATTTCAATGGCCTCATTGATGGAGACCGGCACGGGGATATCCTCCCGGTAGAGGATTTCATAGCTGGCGAGGCGCAGGAGATTCCGATCCACGGCATCGATGCGCTGGAGCGAGTAATTCTCCACCGCCCCGGCAATCGCGGCATCAATGTCGTGAAGATGGGCCACCACCCCTTGGAGCATCTCGACCGCAAAGGCCTTGACGGCACGCCCGGCCGGACGCAACTCCCAGAACGAAACGTCCTCAGGATTGAGGCCGTCGTTCAAGTCGTGGCTGAATAAAAACTGGAGAGCGGCCTCGCGACCCTCCCGTCGAATGCCGGGTTTCGCCATGGGGGGTATGAGATAAACCGGTTTTAGCCGTCGGCAAGAACTTCGTGCAGAGAACTCACGGGCAGTTTTCCCAAGCGGGTCCGGACATTCTGACTATACTCCAGTTTCGCCTCTCCATGCATAGATTGCTTCCCATTCATGAAATCGCTCCAGACCTCCTCGACGCCTGTAGTCCAAACGAGGGGGTGAGGGTGGTCATTGAAGCGCCCACGGGATCGGGGAAATCGACCCAGGTGCCCCAGATCCTCAGAGATGGACGGGTCACGGGCGATCAGGAAATTGTCGTGCTCCAGCCCCGGCGGCTCGCGGCACGCATGTTGGCGCGCCGGGTGGCATGGGAACGGGGCGGCAGAGTGGGCGGGGAAGTGGGATACCAGGTCCGGTTTGATGACGCCACGAGCCGGGAAACCAAAATCCGATTTGTCACAGAAGGTCTTCTGATGCGGCAAATGCTGGGGGAAAGGGCCTTGCCGGGGGTTTCCGCGGTTGTTTTCGATGAATTCCATGAGCGCCATTTCGACGGGGATGTTGCTTTGGCCCGATGTCTCCGGATCCAGGAGGAACTTCGCCCAGACTTGAAGCTCATTGTCATGTCCGCCACGTTGGAAGCGGAAGCCTTGCTGGACTATCTGGGCCGTCCCCAAACCCGCCGTCTGGTTTCCTCCGGCCGAACTTATCCTGTGGAGATCCGCTATGAACCCCAGAGGGAACGGACTGCCGGGGGCCTGTGGGATCATGTGGCGAAGGCGATGGGAGAATGGTATCGGGGCCATGGCGTTGAGGGGCATGCTCTTGTGTTTATGCCTGGAGCCTATGAAATCCGGAAGACCGTTGAAGCGATCGAGCGCTGCTCTTGGGCTCGGGGATTCCGGGTTCTACCCTTGCATGGAGAATTGTCTCCTTCAGCCCAAGATGCCGCGGTGGAAGCTTCGGACAGTCCCAAGATTGTCGTGGCCACCAATGTCGCCGAAACCTCGTTGACGATTGACGGGGTTCGATTGGTGGTGGATGCCGGATTGGAGCGCCGATCTGATTTTGACCCCAGAAGAGGGCTGGCCACCCTGCGAATCGAAAAAATATCACGTGCTTCCGCCGATCAGCGGGCCGGCCGCGCTGGGCGTACCGCTCCCGGTGTTTGTTTGCGCCTTTGGAGCGAGGAGGATCATGCCCGCCGTGAAAGTTCGACCCCGCCGGAAATTCACCGATTGGACCTTTCGGATGCCCTGCTCACGTTGAAGGCCGGTGGCATCCATGATGTTCGCCGGTTTCGCTGGTTCGAGCCACCCCAGTCTCAAAGCCTGGAATTGGGAATGAAGACGTTGGTCGAAATCGGAGCCGTTGAAGTCGGCAGCGAGAAAATTACCCAGCTTGGCAAGGAATTGAGCCGACTTCCGGTGAGTCCCCGCTATGGACGCATGCTGTTCGACGCGGCCCGAGCAGGCTGCCTTGAGTTTTTTGCCGTGGCCGCCGCCGCCACCCAAACGAGAGGGCTGTTCCCCAATCAGAAGAAAAGGGCCAGCGACCTGACCTTGGCAGATTTCATGGAACCGGGGGATGTCTCCGATTTTCAGCCACTTTACCGGGCTTTCTGTCGTGCGGCAGATCTGAAATTCGACGGCCGGGCCTGCGGAGAGGCTGGAATGAATCCGGGGGCGGGGCGGGAAATGGATAAGGTCGCGCGGCAGTTTCTTTCCGCCTTTCAGCGGCGGCATGACTTGCCAGCGGACCAGGGGCGTGTCCCCGGAGGGGAAGAGATCGGTCGGATATTGCTTTCAGGGTTCGCAGATCATGTGGCCATTCGCTTGAGCGAAGCCACGCTGGCCTGCCACGTGGTGGGCGGGCGCAAAGGATTGCTCGAAAAAGCCAGTGTAGTCAGCGGGGAAGACCGACCGGGCAAGGGAGCCAACCGCCCCCCTTTTGGAAGGCTGTTGCTGGCTGGTGAGATGGTGGAGGTCGAAGGGCGCGACGTCACAGTGAGGCTCAGTCTGGCCACGCGCATTCGTGAGGAATGGTTGGAGGAACTCTATCCTGGTGATTTTCAGGTGGTGGAAGGAGCGGTTTATGATGAAATCCAGCGCAGGGTGGTGGCCAAGACAGAGAGGCGTTTCCGGGACCTGGTCATTGAAACCCGTGCCACCGGAGAAGTGCCGCCGGCAGAGGCCGCGCGGCTTTTGGCCACGGAAGCCGCCGAAGGCAGGTTGACACTCAAGCATTGGGACGATGCCGTGGAACAATGGATTGCACGGATCAACACTCTCGCCGAGGCCATGCCGGAGTTGGAGTTCATGCCATTCGATGCCGAGGCCAGGCAACTTGCGCTGGAGGAGATCTGCAGTGGCGCTTTCGGCTACAAAGAAATCAAGGACCGGCAGGTCTGGCCCGCATTGCAAGACTGGGTGCCCGCCCATCAAATGTGGTTGCTCGACAAACATGCCCCTGAACGCGTCCAATTACCCGGTGGGCGCAGCGTGAAAGTGGTCTACCGCCACCAGGCCAAGCCCAAAATCAGCGTCTTGATCCAGCATCTCTTTGGAGTCCGCCAAACTCCTTGTTTCGCCGAAGGCCGGATGCCTTTGGTGGTCGAAATCCTGGCACCCAATCACCGTCCCATCCAATTGACCGAAGATTTGGCCGGATTCTGGGCGGGCAGTTATGCGGGTGTCCGGGCACAATTGAGGGGCCGATATCCCAAACACGAGTGGCCCGAGCCGGGATAATGAGGGCTCAAAACCGGAGACAGGCCCACATTTCGGCTGGCACGGGATCCTTCCCCGCCGTAGAGCAACGGGATGCAAATCCCTTGGTGGCGGCTGCTGTTTGTATTTCCCCCGGCGTTGGTGCTCCTTTGGTTTCTGTGGCGTTGGACCGACCAAGCCAAATCCCTCATGGTGGCATCCGCCCGGATGTTGATCCAACTCACCCTGATTGGCTACGTCTTGGTCTGGGTTTTCCGGGTTCCGCATGCGATCTGGGTGCTGGGAGTTCTTGCACTGATGGCGGGTATTGCTGGTTGGATTGCTTTGCGCCCCCTCACAGGGAACAAGACCGGGCTCTACTTCAGGGCTCTGGGCAGCATTCTGATCTGCGCAGGCGGGACCTTGGCACTGGTGGTGTTCGGGGTGGTGCAGCCCGAACCATGGCATGATCCCAGAGTCGTCATCCCTTTGGCGGGAATGGTCTTTGCCGGCGCCATGAACCAGATTTCTCTGGCCGCCGAGAGATATGGGGCCGAATACCGCCGCGGATCAACTCACGAGGAGGCGCGTGCCATTGCCTTGGGGGCCTCTCTGATTCCTTTGCTGAATACCTTTTTTGCCGTGGGATTGGTCCAGCTTCCGGGCATGATGACCGGGCAAATTTTGGCCGGAGCCGACCCTCTGGTGGCAGTGCGTTACCAGATCATGGTAATGTTGATGCTTCTGGGGAGCGGCGGCCTGGCCTCAGTGGTATTTCTAGAATGGGCCGGGCCTGATTTGCAGCGCAAAAGTAAACCGGAGAACGTCGATAAATTGCCTTATAATCCCTAAATTGTTTTGGCCTGAAGGCAATCGAGTGCTAATCTGGAAGTCCTCTTCCCTTGAATTTTAAAAACAGATGGAACAACCACAAGATTCAGCCGCTGAAAAAGCCCGTCGCAGGGCGGAAATCAAAAAATGGAAAGCCATCGTGGCTGAACATCAAAAACCCCATTTGGGCCGGGCCCTTTGGCAGGTGGTGAACACATTTGGGTCTTACATTGCGGTGTGGGTATTGATTTGGTTTTTGCAGGGAACTTGGTGGGCCACTCTTCCACTGGCCATGCTTGCCGGAGCTCTTACGGTCCGGATGTTCATCATTTTCCATGATTGTGGCCATGGTTCTTTCTTCAAATCAAGGACCGCCAACACAGTGGTCGGATGGTTTTGTGGTCTTTTCACTTGGACTCCATACGGCTACTGGAGTTCGGAGCATGCCCAACACCACGCCGCTTCCGGTGATCTCGACCGCCGGGGAGTGGGCGATATTTGGACGCTCACGGTGCAGGAATACATCGAATCTTCGCGCTGGAAGCGCTTCGCGTATCGGTTGGCGAGAAATCCGGTCATTTTGTTTGTGGTGGCTCCCATCTTTCTGTTCACAATCTGGTACCGCTTCCCGGCAGTCGGCAGCAAGCCCAAAGAGAAGCGTTCGGTTTGGCTGATGAACCTGGCCTTGGTCGGTTTTGTTCTCGGCATGGGATGGATCTTCGGATTCGGACAGTATCTGATCCTTCAACTCGTGGCCATGGCCGCAGCCGGAAGTTCCGGGGTCTGGTTGTTTTATGTCCAGCACCAAGTTGAGGCTGTTTACTGGGAGCGTGGTGAGAACTGGGATTTTACCGCCGCCGCGCTGCAGGGAAGCTCTTTCTACAAGCTTCCGAGGGTGTTGCAGTGGTTTTCCGGCAACATCGGTTACCACCATATCCACCACCTCTGCCCTTCGATTCCCAACTACAACTTGGAGCGGTGCCATCATTCCGATCCGCTCTTCCATGAAGTTCCGGCAATCACTCTTTTCACCAGTTTCAAATCCTTCACCTACCGGTTGTGGGATGAATCCAGCCGCAAACTGGTTGGCTACCGCCGCATGAATGAAATCCGCCGCGAAAAGCGCGAGCGTGAAACCGCGGCAGGCAACGCCAACAAAGGCGACATGGGCGCCTGATCAGCTTTCCTGGTTTGGTCCGGGATAATTTGAAAAGCGGATGAACGGACTGGTGGGTCCACATCCGCTTTTTTCTTTTTAAAGAACTGGCCTGTCTTGCAGTTCCTGAAAGGCCGGATCCCCGCAGATTCCCCGCTCAGGCGAGGATTTCTTTGACCACGTTGCCATAGACATCCGTGAGACGAAAGTTTCGCCCCGCATAATTGTAGGTCAATTTGGTGTGGTCCAGGCCCATGAGGTGGAGCACCGTGGCATGCCAGTCATGGATATGCACTTTGCCATCCACTGCCTGCATCCCAAAATCATCGGTCGCCCCATGGCGCACCCCTCCTTTGATTCCGCCTCCGGCCATCCAGAAACTGAACCCTTTGTTGTTGTGGTCCCGCCCATCGGTGCCTTGCGCATACGGAGTGCGGCCAAATTCGCCTCCCCAGATGACCAGAGTGTCCTTCAACAAATCGCGGCGTTTCAAATCCGCCAACAATCCAGCAATGGGCTTGTCCGTGGCCCCGGTGGTGTTTTCCAGGGAATTTTTCAATCCCCGGTGATGGTCCCAGTTGCCATGGGTCACTTCCACAAAACGGACCCCATTTTCAACGAGCCGACAGGCGGACAGGCAATTCCGTCCAAAACCGTCGGTGGCATTGTCGCCAATTC
>JADZAX010000546.1 GCA_020852405.1 Verrucomicrobiales bacterium | reverse complement strand
TTCGTTTCCCAGGACGCGCAGCTTCCATCCTGGGAGATCGGTGCTACCTTTGGTCGCCTCCGACTTGCCACGGCAGCAGCCCAGCCCCTATGGATCCCGATTCCCCTTTCAGTCCCGTTCCTGACCTCATCGCAGATATCGCCGCCGGTCGCATGGTCGTGGTGGTGGATGACGAGGACCGTGAAAATGAAGGCGACCTCATTGCGGCCGCCTCGAAAACCACCCCGGAGATGATCAATTTCATGATCACCCATGGACGCGGACTGATCTGCGCTCCCATTACGGCGCAAGCCACCCAGCGCCTCGGCCTTCCCCCGATGGTGCGGCGCAACACGGAGCACTACGGGACCAACTTCACGGTGGCGGTCGATGCCGCCAGCGGAGTGACCACCGGCATCAGCGCCCCGGACCGCGCCCGAACCATCCAGGTCCTCGCGGATCCTCGCGCTCACGCGGCCGATCTCGTCCAGCCCGGCCATATTTTGCCGCTCCAGGCCAAGGATGGCGGGGTGCTGCGCCGTGCCGGCCACACGGAGGCGGCGGTGGATCTGGCCCGTCTCGCCGGACTTGAGCCTGCGGGAGTCATCTGTGAGATCCTCAACGAAGACGGCACCATGGCCCGACTGCCGCACCTCATCGAATACTGCCGCAAACATGGCCTGAAACTCGGCACCATCGCCTCGCTCATCGAATACCGCAGACGCTTGGAGCGCCTCGTGACCCGGATCGAGCACATCGAGTTGCCCACCGACTATGGGACCTTCGGATTGAACATCTACCAGAGTGAACTTGACCCGGCAGAACACCATCTCGCGTTGGTCAAAGGCCGCATCGACCCCAACAAACCGGTGTTGGTGCGCGTCCACAGTGAATGTCTCACAGGAGATGTTTTCGGATCATGCCGCTGCGACTGCGGTCCCCAGCTGCACTCGGCCCTGACCCAGATCGAAGAGGCCGGCTGCGGGGTGCTTGTCTATATGCGGCAGGAAGGCAGGGGCATTGGCCTGGTCAACAAAATCCGTGCCTACAAGCTGCAGGAACAAGGACTGGACACCGTCGAAGCCAACGAACGGCTCGGCTTTCCGATGGACCTGCGCGACTATGGAATGGGGGCGCAGATCCTTCACGACCTCGGAGTCCGCAAGATCAGGCTGATGACGAACAATCCGAAAAAAATGATCGGGCTGGATGGCCACCAACTGGAGATTGTGGAACAGGTTCCGATCGTTTGTGAATCCAACCCCCACAACGAGCAATATCTCCGCACGAAGCGCGAAAAAATGGGCCATCTCATCTGATCTTCCCCTTAACCGTCATGTCCAAGAGCTCCCCCACCCCTTCCACCCATCCGGACCAGCACCCCTACCGGATCGGTATCGTCGCCAGCCGCTACAATGCCGACTACACGGACGCCCTCGTCGCAGAGGCAGAGAGCGAACTGGCACAGCTGGTGCCGCAAGCCACCATCGAAGTCTTCCGGGTGCCCGGCGCCTATGAGATCCCCGTCGCGGTGGAAGCGCTCTGCAGTCGCTCCTCCGGAAGACCTGATGCCGTCATCGCCCTGGGAGTCATCATCCGCGGGGCCACCGCCCACGCCGACCTCATCGCCCAGAGCATCACCCGGCAGTTGCATCTCACGGCGAATGCCCATCTCATTCCCGTGATCCACGAGGTGCTGCTGGTGGACAGTGCCGAGCATGCCCGGGAGCGCACCCAAGGGGAAAAGCTCAACCGGGGCCGGGAAGCCGCCCAGGCCGCCGCGGAAATGCTGGCAGTGATGCCGGTGCTGCGGCATGGCTGAGCCGACGGCGTCTCCCCCATCAAGCAGGCCCGATTCCCCCGCGACTTCCGGGGACGGTCCCATTCCGTCATTGTCCCCGGCTGAGGACCGCGCTACACTCGGGCCACCCTCCACATCATGGCCGAGTCCCGCATTTATCTCCTCGACGCAATGGCGCTGCTTTACCGCGCCCATTTCGCCTTCATCGCCCGCCCCATCCAGACGTCCACCGGGCTCAACACTTCCGCGGTTTACGGATTCACCACCACCCTGCTCGACCTGCTGGAGCGCTGCCGTCCCACGCACATTGCCGTGGCTTTCGACACCCCGGAGCCGACTCCCCGACATGAATGGTATCCCGCCTACAAGGCCCAGCGGGATGCCATGCCGGAGGATCTGGTCACCGCCATCCCACTAGTGAAGCGGCTCCTCGGGGCCTTCCGCATCCCCGTCCTGGAATGCCCCGGATTTGAAGCCGACGACATCATCGGAACCATCGCCCACCTTGCCATCGCCGAGCCGGAAGCCCATGTCTACATGGTGACGCCGGACAAGGATTTTGCCCAACTCGTCACGGACCGCACCGTCATCTACCGCCCTGGCCGTGGGGGAGCCGATTACGATACGCTGGATCTGGCGGCCATCCGGCAGCAGTGGCAGGTCGAGACCCCGGACCAGGTCGTCGACATCCTCGGTCTCTGGGGGGATGCCTCGGACAACATCCCGGGAATCCCCGGGATCGGGGAAAAGACCGCCAAAAAACTCATCGCCGAATACGGTTCGGTGGAAGGCATCATCGCCGCAGCGCCTGGTCTCAAAGGAAAACTCAAAGAAAATGTGGAGGCCCATGCGGAGCAGGCTCTGCTTTCCAAAAAGCTCGCCCGAATCATCCTGGATGCCCCGGTCAAGGAGCAGCTGAACGACCTGGTCCTGCAGCCGCGCGACGATGCTGCGCTGCGGAGTTTTTGCGTTGAACTGGAAATGAACAGCATCGGCAAACGCCTCTACGGTGATGAGTTCAAGGCGGGACGCGGATTTTCCATCGGGCTCAAGCCGGCCACGGATCCTGCCGCCGCGGGGGAAGAGGCACCGAAGGAGAACGATGGCCCCCTCATCCAAGGGGAACTTTTCGCCAATATCAAAACACTCGAAACCACGCCTCACCGTTACGCCCTCATCGCTGCGGAAGATGCCGCCGGACGGAAAAAATGGCTCGACCGGCTTTCCCGGGAACCGCGTTTCTGCTTCGATCTGGAAACAACCGGACTGGATCACCGTATCTGCTCCATCGTCGGTCTGGCCGTCTCCTGCGAAACCGGGTCGGGTGCGTTTCTGGCGTTCCCCGCGGAACCCGAAGCCTCCCGGCTCTTGTTGGAGGAATGTCGACCGATCTTCGAAAACGAGACCATCGAAAAAATCGGCCACAATCTGAAGTTCGATCTCAGTGTCCTGTATTGGCGGGGTTTGGAGGTCCGGGGACCGTTCTTCGACACCATGTTGGCGCATTCCCTGCTCGATCCTGATCAGCGGCACGACATGAACTACCTCGCGGAGGTTTTTCTGGGCTACACCCCGGTCTCCATCGAAAGCCTGATCGGGCCCAAATCCGCCAAAACGCCCCAGCGCAACATGAGGGACGTTTACGAGCTCCATCCCTCAAAAGTGGCTGATTACGCCGTCGAAGACGCCGATGTGACCTGGCAACTGGCGGTGATCTTCCGTGAAAAACTCGTCGAGCAGAACCAGACCCGGGTCTTCCATGAAATCGAATGCCCGCTCCTGAGCGTGCTGGTGGCCATGGAGGCTGAAGGCGTGCGCATCGACACCGCCGCGCTGGATCAAATCCGCGTGGAACTAGAGAAACGGATCCGAACCCAGGAAGCCATCATCGTCAGGGAGGCTGGCGTGGATTTCAATCTCAACTCCCCGAAGCAACTCGGCGAAGTGCTGTTCGGCCGTCTCCACCTGCTCGAAAAACCGGCCAAAACCGCGACGGGGCAGTTCAAAACGGACGAGGCGACTTTGGAATCCCTCGAGGGCAAGCATCCGATCATTCGTGCCATCCTCGATTACCGTGAGGCCACGAAACTGAAGAGCACCTATGTCGATGCCCTGCCGGAAGCGATTTTCCCGGCCACGGGTCGCGTCCACACCACGTTTCACCAACTCATGACCGCCACGGGCCGATTGGCATCCAGCGGCCCCAACCTGCAGAACATCCCCATCCGTACCGAGCAGGGCCGGGAAATCCGCCGGGCTTTCGTGCCACGCAGCAGTGAGTTTCTGATCCTCGCGGCGGACTATTCCCAGATCGAGCTGCGGGTCATGGCCTCCCTGAGTGGGGACACCGCCATGATCGAAGCCTTCCAATCCGGACTGGACATCCATTCCGCCACCGCAGCCCGGGTGTTTGGGGTGGCGGTGGAAGATGTGATCCCTGACATGCGGCGCACTGCCAAAATGGTGAATTTCGGCATCATATATGGCATTTCAGCCTTCGGTCTGGCGAAACGGCTCGGCATTGATCGCAAGGAAGCGGCCCGCATCATCGAGGAGTATTTCAAACAGTATCCCGGAGTCCAGCGCTACATGGAGGAGACGGTGACCCGGGCCCGGGAACGCGGCTATGTGGAGACCATGACAGGCCGACGCCGCTATCTGCGGGACATCAACAGCCGCAATGGCATGACCCGCAGCGGGGCCGAACGGACCGCCATCAACACTCCGATCCAGGGATCGGCCGCCGACATGATCAAAATCGCCATGACCCGGGTGCAGAATGCCCTCCGTGAAGGCCACTACCGGAGCCGCCTCATCCTCCAGGTCCATGACGAACTGGTATTTGATCTGCACCTCGAGGAGCAGGATAGACTGCCCTCCATGGTGGTCGATTGCATGCGCGATGCGCTGCCCCTCTCGGTTCCAGTGGTAGTGGACACCGGAACGGGGGACAACTGGCTCGCAGCGCACTGAAGAGAGCCCCGACCGACGGCGGGGATCACTTACCCAGCAGCAGCAGCACTCCGGCGGCAATCGCCAGAATGGGGGGCAGGATATCCAATTGGCCCAGGCTGATTTTAAAGACGGCCACCGCTCCAATCAGGATGAGGTAGATGGCGAGGGCGAGAGTTCCGAAGGTTTTGCCTTTCATGGGAGATAGGGGGGTGAGGAATGACTCTCAGTGTTTAACACATTTCCTGTGTTTGTTGAAGCCAAATCGGTCCTCGCCCCCCAAAAACGGCACCTTGTGATTGGATCCGGTCACTCGGAAGGGGTGACGCCGCTTGCAGCAGGTGCCTCAGACGAACTGGATCGCTTTGTCGGCGCATCGTCTCCCGCCTTGGCATTGG
>JADZAX010000545.1 GCA_020852405.1 Verrucomicrobiales bacterium | reverse complement strand
CCGGACGTCTGGGAGAGCTGATGGCCTTCGTCGCCCAAACGAAAGCGGATGGAGCCGAGTCCATCTTCATTCCCCTGCGCAAAGAACTGCGGCGCACCCCTTAAAAGGTTGCATCCAATCGGGAGAGGCATGAATCCTGCGTAAAAAATACAACACCCATCTCAGGCAGCAACCGGGTTGACAAACCAACCGGCATGGTGTGGCATAGCCCCCCGCTGCCTGAAATCGGGCCCGCTTCACCCCACCCCATGGCTTACCGTTTGCTCAGCTTCACTCTGCTGTTTGCCTTCTGGCTGATCCTCAGTGGATTCTTTGATCCGTTCCATCTTTCTCTGGGATTGGTTTCCTGCGCTCTGGTGACGTGGTGGTCCTCGGACCTGATGTTCGAGAGCACCACCCCGACGAAGCGACTGGTCCGGCAAGGATGGCGCTTGGCCGGATATCTTTGCTGGCTGCTTTGGCAGATTGTGCTTTCCAACATTCACCTGTTCAAACTCTCTCTCGGAGACCTCAAGGAAGTCAGCCCCCGGGTCGTGAAGTTCCGAACCGGTCTGAAATCCGACTTTGCCAAGTTCCTCCTGGCCAATTCAATCACCATCACTCCTGGAACGATCACCGTGAAAATCCTCGGGGATGTGTTCTATGTCCACGCCATCAGCGCGGAAGCCGCGGCCGGGCTGGATGGCGGAATGGAACGCCGCATTGCCGCGATCTTTGAGGATGAACATCCGGCCCGGGAGGCAGAGGCCTGATGACCACCTTTTACATCATCACCGGAGTGCTCCTGCTGCTGCTCATGGTGCCGGCTGTCGTCCGCATCGTGAAAGGTCCCACCGCGATCGACCGGACGGTCGGGGTCAATGTCATCGGCACCAAGACAGCGGTCCTTCTGGTCATTATTGGAATGATTTTCAAGCGTGTCGACATGTTCGTCGACTTTGCCCTGGCCTATGGTCTCCTGAATTTCATCGGATCCATTGCTGCCGCACGGTACCTGCACCGCAGCAAGGAATCTCCGGTGGGTGATCGGGAACGGGATGCCAAGGAAGCCATCCAAGGGGCTTCTGGAGAGGAGGCGCGGGGATGAGCTTCGTGTTCACCATCATCGGCGCCATTCTGGTGGTTCTGGGTCTGGTGTTTTTCATCGGGGCGGCCTTTGGCTTGTTGAGGTTCCCCGACTTCTACACCCGCATGCATGCGGCCGGCAAAGGCGACACTCTCTGCAGTCTGCTCATCGTGCTCGGAGTGGCTGTCGGACTGCTGGCCGAGGTCGATTGGACGCACTTCGACTGGCACCACACGGTACCCCAGTTACTGGTGCCGTTGAAGCTTCTCGCCATCTGCGTTTTTATCATGGTTTCCAGTCCCGCGAGCACCCATGCCTTGATGGATGCCGGCTTTGACGATGGCATTGAACCGGTGACCGCGGAGGGTGGCAATGCCCTGGCAGACGATGGCTTCCATGCCGTGGCCGGCGACCCGGAACCCTACGAAGAAGGGAGCAAGATCGAGTGATCTGGCAATTCGACACCCTCATTCTCCTGCTCCTGCTGGTCGCTGCGGTAGTGTCATTGCGGCTGCGCGATCTGCTGGCGGCCTCGGTCGTTTTCGGCATTTACAGTTTTCTGATGTGCCTTCTCTGGGCGGAGATGGCCGCGGTGGATGTTGCCTTCACGGAGGCAGCGGTGGGAGCGGGCGTAAGTGCGCTCTTCATGATCGCGACGGTGTATCAGACCACCCGCAAATCTTCGGACTGAGATCCTTTTTCTGCCAAAGCCATGCGTTTTCTCGGATTGTTCGCCGTTCTCGTCACTGGAGCCCTGCTTTTGTACGGGGTGAAGGATTTCCCGCACTACGGTGCCGCCGACTCACCGGCAAACGAGGGTGTCGTTCCCCGCTACTACATGGAGAACACCATGAAAGATGCCAGGGTCCCGAATGCGGTGACCACCACCTTGGCGGATTACCGGGGCTATGACACCATGTTCGAAACTTCGGTGGTGTTCACTGCGGGCGTTGCCATCTTCGCCATCCTCCGTGTTTTCGGTGGGGACCGCAACCGGCACCACCCCGATTCGCTGAGAATCCGGGGAGACCAGTTCCGCATCATTGTGGGGACCACGAGCCGTCTGCTGATCGCTCCGATCCAATTGTTCGCTCTCTATGTGCTGGCCCACGGCCACCACAGTCCTGGGGGAGGATTCCAGGGCGGCGTCATCATCGGAGCCAGCTTTCTCCTCCTGTCGGTGGCGCGAAACCTTGGGGAATCTTTGACCCGCCTCCCGGAGCACCGGTTTTTCACTCTCGGCGCGACGGGAGTGCTCATCTATGCGGGAATCGGGTTGCTCTGTCTCCTCCTGGGCCACCATTTTCTGGATTACCGAGCCCTCCAACACGTCCTTCCGGGGGTCGGCCCTGAGATGGCGCGATCCCATGGCATTCTGGGAGTGGAGATCGGCGTTGCCATCACCGTCAGTTCCATCATGTTCGCCATTTATGCCAACCTCTCGACCCGCGGCGAACTGAAGAAAGGCCTCTGAGAACGCTTCCCGAACATGCATTTTCTCAACGAGCACATCATCCCTTTTTTCAACTACTGGATCTACGTCATCATCATGATGCTCGGGCTCCATGCCATGATCGTGAAGAGGAATCTGATCAAGAAGCTGATCGGCATGTCCATCTTCTCGACCGCGATCATCCTTTTCTACGTTTCCATCGGGGTGAACAACGGTGGCGACATCCAGGGGGGGAAACCCGGGGAAACCCATGGCACGATTCCGGTCATCGAACACGAACTCGCGCTGGAAGCGTCCCATGATCCTACCAAAATAGACTTCCGTCGCTATGCCAATCCACTGCCCCACGTGCTGATGCTGACGGCCATCGTCGTTGGCGTCGCCACCCTCGGAGTGGGCCTCGCGGTGACCCAACGAATTTACCGCGATTACGACTCCATTGAAGAGGACGAGATTCTTGCCAAGATCGCCGCTGCTCCTTCCAGACAGACCGATGACTGAAAATTTTCCCGTCCTCATTGTCATCGCGCCTCTCTTCGGGGCCCTCATCTGCGGCCTCTTCGGCATGCGGGATCATCGTGTCTGCCTGCCCATCGCACTGGCCGCGCTGGGATTTTCCCTGGCCTGTGCCTGCGGGCTGCTGATCCAGGTCGCAGAGTCCGGCCCGGTCAGTTACTTTGTGGGAGGCTGGAAACAGCCCCGGGGGATCGGTATCGAACTGCGGGCAGACGGCATCAATGCCCTGGTGCTGGTTGCCATCGCGGTGGTTTCCATCATCGTTGCGGTATATTCACACCGACGGGCGGAACACGACAGCGTCTCCAAAGCGCCGGCCTTTTATGTCCTGTTCCTGCTTCTCACGGTGGGATTGTTCGGTATCACGGTGACCGGGGACGCCTTCAACCTCTATGTCATGGTCGAGGTCAGTTCGTTGACCGGCTATGCCCTCATTGCCATGGGATCCCAGCCCCGGGGGCGTTTCGCGGCATTCCAATACATCATCATGGGGACCATCGGGGCTTCCTTCTATCTGCTGGGAGTCGGCTCCCTCTACCTCCACACCGGCGCCCTCAATATGGCCCAAATCCAGGAGACCCTCCTGGCCTCTTCCACCACCGCGGTGCCCTTGGTGGCTTTTGCCCTGATCATGGTGGGGCTTTGGATCAAAATGGCATTCTTTCCGCTCGGCTCCTGGCTGCCAAATGCCTATACCTATAGCCCGAACACCACCGGATCCATCCTGGCGCCTTTGGTGACGAAAGTGACGGTCTACATCATGATCCGCATCATGCTCAGCGTGTTCACTTGGCAGTGGATTT
>JADZAX010000544.1 GCA_020852405.1 Verrucomicrobiales bacterium | reverse complement strand
GCGTCCAGGAACGGATCGCTTTGGAAGCTCTTGACCTCAAGGATCCCGGTCCGTCGCGCCCCCATGTCCCGGCCAACCTTCCTCCGGACGCCAATGCCGAGACGCGGATGGTTCGTGCGGTGGGAGAAAATCCCGCCGTTCACGCGGAGTATCTCAGAGTGATGACCGATCTCATGGTTCTCGCCTTCCAAACCGACACGACCCGGGTTTGCAGTCTCGGCCTGGGCAGTGACGGGGCTTTGTTCCCCGGGGTGGTCACGGTGGGTTATGAACACCACGCCCACACCCTGGAGCACCATGGGAATGCAGGGAGGATCGAGGATGCGGACCCGGTGGCGCGGGAAGGATGCCGCCAGATTCACGCGTGGTATTCCCAGTTCTTCGCCGAAGCCGTTGCCAAAATGAAGGCCATCGATGAAGGCGGATCGAGCCTTCTCGACAACACCGTGATGCTCTACACCTCCTACATGGCCGATGGCGGGCACGGGCGCACCAATTATCCGGCCCTTTTGGCGGGCCGGGCCGGCGGTAAACTCACTACCGGGCGGCATCTCTCTTTCCAAAAGGACACTCCGGTGGCGAATCTCTATGTCGAGCTGCTCGACCTGCTCGGGGACACCAGGGGCGAGTTCGGCAACAGTCGCACTTCCACCAAGGCAGCGTATGAGGGCCGCCTTCCCGGATTGGTTTGACCATGGCAGAGGAATTGGCCCCGTTGACCGGAAGTTTGTTTGTCGCCACCGGTGAGGAGGGGCTGCGGGCTTTTTCCCGCGACGGCATCGCTTGGATCCATGAACAGACAGACCGGGAAGGCGTTTTGCTCAATCAGGCTTGTTTCGCCAACGGACGCTGCGTGGCGGCCGGGAAATACGGCGGGGAACGGATTGCCTTCAGCACCGTGGACGGGGTGCGGTGGACCCAGTCCAAGCCCGAAGGCCGTCCCTATGTCAGTCAATTGACCATTCTCTACGCCGAAGGCGGACGGTTTCATGCCGTGATGTGCGAGGATGGGGATCCTCCCGGGGAGTTGGCCTCGGTCGACGGATTGACCTGGGAACCCCGGAGGCCCTTGGTGGCCGACCGCCAGAACATGAAGCGGGATGCCGCGCTGCGCCGGATTGCCCAGGGGGGAGGACGGTCTGTGATTGTCGGAGACTACGGCGCCCGTTTGGTTCGCGAGGGAAAGGCGCCGCAGTTCACCGCCCTGCCCGGCATTCCGGCCCGGGACACGTTGGTGGACATCACTTTTGGGAACGGCGTGTTCGTTGGAGCCGGCATGCACGGTCTGCGAATGCGGAGCGAAGATGGGGTCACCTGGACCGACCGGATCGTCGGGGAAGAAGGGGAGCACATCAATGCCATGATCTGGGATGGAGCCCAGTTTGTCGGGATCGGCCAGGGAGGCACGTATCTTTCCCCGGACGGGCGGAATTGGAAGCGGGAGCCCAACCAGAATGCCCCCACGATCGCCACCTTTGGAGCTGGCGTTTTTCTGGGAGCCCTCTGGCCGGGGAAACTCCTCCGGTCCACCGATGGCATTCGGTGGGAGCAGGTTCATGAGTTTTCCCACCATGTCCTGGGTCTGGCCCATGGGCGTTTGGAGCCAGGGTGAGCATCCGGGAGCGTTCAGGAGGCCCCCTTGTTCACTGGGCGGTCCGTATCCTTGGAAGGCCTGATTACCGGCCCTCTGGCCGGATTTGCGTGACATGCGGAGGCGATTCCTGATGCTATCATTCCTCTCCTGATGATTCCCCGCCCCGTCGCCATCAATCCCGCCTTGCTCGACGGCCTCACGACGCTGGCTGGCGCGGGGGCAGTGGACAGCCTCATGAGACCATTTTTCGCGCAGCATGGCCGGTCGAGTCATGGCCCAAGACAGCGGAAAGGTGATCTGCGAGGGGATACGCTGGTGGTCGATTTTGACTCTCCAAAGATCATGGGCCACCGGGAGGCGATGATGAACCGAATGAATCCCGGTGATCTCCCGACGGAGAATGAACCGCGCCCCGGCGATGGTGAGGTGGCTACAGGCACCGATTGGATCGATGCCCGGCGCGCCAGTCTGACGCAGCGCCTCAGTCTCTGCGGCAAACCGAAGGATGCCAGCACGAGGCTCGGCAACGTGCTCGTGACCAAGCGGCAGAAGATGGAAGTCAACGCCGAGACTTTCGTCGACAGCCTGGGGCCGGTCAGCGATATCATTTGAAACAGAAGCTCCTTTGCGGTCCCGTTGCCATCTCTTCCGTCCTGCCCTCATGAGTCCGTTCCTCCGACATCCGGCGCTGTGCTTTGGCTTCGCCGTGGCCACCTGTTTCGTTTCCGCTTCCGCCGCAGACCCGGCGGCATCCTCCCCGCAGACCGGGTTGACTCCAGGGATCCAGACCTACCTCGACAAGCATTGCCTGACCTGCCACGATGCGGAATCCTCGAAGGGAGATTTCCGCATCGACAATCTTTCGACCAAGATCGGTTTCGAAGACTCGCCCCAGTGGTTCGAAATCATGGAGCGGATCAGCTCCGGAGAGATGCCGCCGAAAAAAGCCAAAGTGCACCCCGGGGCGGAGGAGAGTGCGAAGGTGGTGCAATGGCTCGCCGCGCGACTGAAGGAAGGGGAATCGGCCCGGATGGCGGCACGGGGGCGTGTCTCCTACAACCGCCTGACGCGGGATGAGTATGTCAACACGGTCCGTGATCTCATCGGCGTGCAGTATGATGCGAAGGACCCCGGGGCCTTTCTGGAAGATCCGGAATGGCACGGATTCGAGCGGATCGGCTCGGTTCTAACGCTCTCGCCTTCCAACATCGAAAAATACCTCGCCGCCGCCGAAGTGATCCTGGCCGAGGCTTATCCTGAGAAGAAGCCTCTGCTGCTGGAAGGTTCCAAGCGGGCCATCCTCGAAGAGCAAGTCCAGGAGCCGCACAAGGAACGGTTGCGGGAACTCGGTCTGCTCGACAAGGTGCGCTACGAAATGTGGCCCGGGGACATCTTCCGCTATTCCGCCTTGAGGGATCCGCTTCCGGAGGCCGGCGTGTATGAGATCAGTTACACCCTCAGTGGTTTGAAGCCTGAGAAAGGTCTCGCTCCCCGGCTCAAGGTATATGAGTCCAAGCTGGACCGGGTGTTGTTTGAACAGGACATCATCGCTCCCGAAGACCAACCGGTGACGGTCACCTTCCGGGCGCATCTGCCGAAGGGGCGTCCGAGTATCGATGTCTACAACGAAGTGCCGGGTCCTTCGAACCTGCCGCGGTCGGGGCGTCACGGGAACAAGCCTTTCATCAGCATCAAGGACGGCCGCATTCCCTGGCAGATGAAGCTGACCGACGAACAGGGACGGGCGCGGTATCCCTTCCTGATCATCGATGCCATCTCCTGGCGCGGACCGCTCATCACCGATGAGGAACAAACCCGCCGCGACGAGTATCTGCCCGCGGAGGAGGGGAATCTGGTTCAGGTGAGGGAAGGTCTGGGCCGACTGGCCCAGCGGGCCTTCCGGCGTCCGGTCCCGGCGGAGGAACTCGATGGCTATGTCGGCATCGTGAACGCGGAACTCGCGGCGGGCGAAAAATTCCGCGATGCGGTCAAGGCCGGCATGCTGGCGATCCTCTGCTCGAAGAGCTTCCTCTTTCTGGCAGAGGGTGACGAAGCTTCGGACCGTTTCACGCTCAATGATTACGAGATCGCCTCGCGGCTTTCTTATCTGCTGTGGAGCACGATGCCGGACACGGAAATCACTACTCTCGCGGGGCAGGGCAAACTGCGCGACAAAGCGGAACTGGGCCGGCAATTGACCCGCCTGCTCGCCGATCCCCGGGCCGACCGGTTCACCGATTCTTTTGCCACTCAGTGGCTGCGGCTGCGCAAAGTGGGAATGTTCCAGCCCGACAAAAAACTCTATCCGGACTACGACAAGACGCTCGAGGCCAGCATGATTGGAGAGACCAAAGCCTTCTTCCGCCAGGTGCTGCAGGGCGGACTCTCGCTGCGGGAATTCCTCGATTCGGACTGGAGCATGGTCAACTCACGGCTCGCGCAGTTTTACGGCCTGCCGGTCCAAGGTGTCCCCAGTGAGAGCTTTCAGCGGGTCGCCCTGCCCGGTGACAGCCGGCGTGGCGGCCTTCTCACTCAGGCCTCGATCCTGTCCCTGACCTCTGATGGAACGCGGCACCGGCCGGTCCACCGCGGTGTTTGGCTCTCGGAGTCCATCTTTGGAAAATCCCCCCCGCCTCCGCCCGCCAATGTTGAGCCGATTGCGACCAATCCGGTGGACGCTCCCAAGGCCACCCTGCGCATGAAACTGGAGGCGCACATCCACGATCCCAACTGTTCCGCCTGCCACAGCAAGATAGATCCGCTCGGTCTGGCCTTTGAAAATTATGATGCCATCGGCCGCTGGCGCACCGAGGAGATCACCGATGGCACGGGGGCCAATCCCACGGTCAACCCCGCCGGAAAACTGCCGGACGGCCGGGAATACCAGACCCCCGAAGAGTTCAAGAAGCTGCTGCTCGATGATCTCGACGCGTTCAACCTCACCTTTGTCGAAAAGCTGGCCACCTACGGACTGAGGCGGAGCATGTCCTTCGATGACCACGAGCAACTGAGGGCCATCGCCGCCGTCGGCAAGGCGAAAGATTACCGTCTGCGGGACATCCTGGAGGCCTTTGTGTGTTCCGACCTGTTTCAAAAACGCTGAACGATCCCTGACCCAATCCCCCAACCTGATCCCCATGAGCAATCTCAATTTCAACAAATGGCAAATCAGCCGCCGCCAGGTGCTGCGTGGTCTGGGAGCCTCCATTTCGCTGCCGCTGCTCGACTGCATGGCCGCGATCCCTGCTCCCTCGAAGCCGAAACGGAGTGTCTTTCTCTACATTCCCAACGGGGTCAACACGCTGACCTGGCAGATTGGGAAAGCGGGCGCGGATTACGAGTTCACGAAGCCCCTGCAGTCGTTGGAAAAGCACCGCGCCGACATCACCCCGATCAGCGGTCTCCATCATCCGATGGTCATCGGCAAGCATCACAACTGTGAAAAAGTCTGGCTCACCGGGGCCAACGTTCCGGGTGATGGCGGGGCTTTCCGCAACACGGTGTCCGCCGACCAGATGATGGCGGAAGTGCAGGGCACGTCGACCCGGTTTTCGTCGCTCGAACTGGCCATCGAAGGGGTTTCCCTCGCCTGGTCCAAGGACGGCATCCAGATTCCTGCCGAGCGCAACACGCAGCAGATTTTCAATCAGCTTTTCGGGGTGGAAAAGGACAGCAAGGAAACCATCCGGCGCCGTCTCAGTCGTCGCGGCAGCATTCTCGATCTCGTGGCCGCTGACGCCAAGCGAGTCAACGGCAAACTCGGCAGCGAGGACCGGTCCAAGCTGGATGAATACCTCACCGCGGTGCGTCAGGTCGAGGAACGCACTCGCCGTGCCGACGAGTGGCTCAACGTCCCGAAGCCGGTTGTTCCCGCCGCCGAAGCGACCCGCCTGCAACGCAAGCTCAGCATGGCCGAAGCCGGGGAGTATTACCGTCTTTTCTACGATCTCATGGTCATGGCTCTGCGGACAGATTCCACCCGGGTCATCACCTGCGGCATCGGCAGCGAGGGGAACACCAGCGGCATCCCTGAACTGGGTATTTCCCAGACGCGGCATGGTCTCTCCCACCACAATGGCGATCCCGAGCAGCTCCGTCGTCTCACCCAGACCGACACCTTTCTCATCGAGCAGTTCAGCTACTTCCTTGACCAGCTCAAATCGCACCAGGAGGACGGGCACACGCTGCTCGACTCGACCCAGGTCCTCTGGGGGAGCGGCATGGCCTACGGTCACAGCCATGGCAACGCCAACCTGCCCCTCATCCTCGCCGGCGGCAAGGAACTCGGTTTCCGGCACGGGCAGCATGTGGACTTCAACCTGCCCACCATCGGCCAATACAACGTCGCCGATGCCAACGCCCACTACAAGATCTGCTCCCGCCCCGTCGACAGCAACGCCCGTGTCAGCAACCTTCTGCTCACGATGCTGCAGCGTGTCGATGTCAAAGCGGAGACCTTTCAAGACAGCGTGGGGCCGATCCCTCAGATTCTGGCCTGACCCATGGTGTGGCAGTCCCCGGAGTGGCTCGCACATTTGGCGGAGCCGCCCGGGAAAGCCGCCCGGTCCCAACCGTGTGTTCTCCTTTTCTTGATTCCATGCGCCTGATTCTCAGTATTTGTCTTTGTGCGATCTCTTCGCTCTCTGCTGAAACCGCACCCCGGTTCCGGACAGATGCCGATGGTCCGGTGGACCCCAAGAAGGACAAAGCCGGGAGAGACAACAAAGACAAGCATGCGGACGACACCCCGCAGTGGTACGAGCCCGTCGAGGGCAAATTCCCACCCGCGGGATCGGCGCACGCCATATCAGGCGAGCTTACGATGGTGGATCACTTGGAGAGACGGTTCTACCTCCGGGTCGACCGCAACGACAGTCAGGAGCGGGGCGTCTGGGATCTGCCGGTCGATGGCCTGATGCTTCCCTATGGATCGATCTGGTATCACGGAGAACCCGCGGCCTTGCAGGACATTCCGTTGGGCACTCATCTCCATGGACTGTTTTATCTCAAGGCCTCCGACGACACGTCCCCGCCGCCTCCCGGCCCGCACAATCGGGTCACGCCTGAAATCGGATTCAAACGGTGCCTGCAACTCGAGGATGATTTCACCTTCCACGCAAGGCAGAAACAGCTCTGGAACATCGAGAGCGTGGATCTGGAACTGAACAAACTCACTGCGACGCTGCAGGAGAATGGCAAGGCCACCGGCGAGCCAAAGCAGTTCGATCTCCTTTCCAGCTCCCGCGTTTACCAGGGAAATGGTTTCGTCGACCTCAAGGCGCTGGAAAAGGGTCAATCCGTCCTATTCAACCTCACTTGGGCCACTCTCTACGGACCGGGCCGCATCACCGATCTCTGGATTGACGCGCCGAGCCGACAGCAGGCCTCCTCCCGGCAGCTCGAACGCCACCGGAACCACCTCCGGGAGCGGGGACTGGCCGGTTGGATCGACGCCGTGGATGATGAATCCCAGATCGTCACCATCACCTTCTTCGGCGGGGTCGATCCCAAATTGTTCGAGGAACTCACTGCGATCAACACGGACCCGATGGGGTGGCCTTTGTCCAAGCCGGAGGACAATCCCGGGGCGCCGAAAGGCACCATCGCCGTCGCCCGGGAGAGCCTGATGACCTATGACCCGGTCAATGACCGCAAGGGAGGCAATATTCTCGACATCAAAAAAATCCCCGTCGAACCCGGCAGCAGCGGCGTCCAGATCAAGGTGAAATGCGACATGCTGCTCGAAGGATTCCGTCCCCGTCGCATCGTCCGGTTTTATCCTGCGACTTGGAAGGTTATCGCGTTGCCCCGTGAGGAGCAGTACGAAGGCCGGGAATAACAACACACAACCCCCATCACTGACATGCGCTTTCTGACGCTCTTTCTTGCCTGCTTAGCGGTCCTTCCCTCATCCTTTGCGGCGCCCCCCGATCTCGGCTCCGTCGCCACTTCCGCCGATCTGGATGCGATCATCGCGGCCACCACGGATCCTGCCTTGCAGAAGGCCCTGCGGGACCATTCTCCGGACATTCTGGCGGCAGCCGCGCGGCGTCCCCATCTCGATGCCGTGCTTCGCTCGGTGGAGACGTCTCCCGGCAAAGTGGAGAAAGTCAACCAGACGCCCGAAGGATTGAAAAAGGCCTTGGGAGGAGAGAGCGCGCTTTTTGACACCCTCGTGCTGGTGGATCTGGCCATGCCCAATGCCGGTCCGCACGACCACCGTCAGACCGATCCCTATGATGCGGCATTTTTTGAACATCTCGGACACATCACGTCCTTGGAGTCGCTCAATATCATCGCCACCAAACTCAGTGACGATTGGATCGCGCCTCTCGGAAAACTCACCAACCTGAAAACCCTCCGGTTCACCAACAACGGCAAACTGACCGACGTCGGAATGGAGCAACTGGCAGGGTTGAAAAATCTGGAGAACTTTTCCTTCGTCGGCACCGCGATGACCGGCCGGGCCTACGCGAAGTGTGAGGGATGGACCCACCTCACCAAATGCAGCCACCGTGGCAGCAGCATCGATGACGAGGGGTTGAAGGAACTCTGTGCCCACCTTCCCAATCTGGAGAGCATCAGTCTCGCCCACGCCAAGTTCACCGATGCCGGGGCCGTCCATCTCGCGGAACTGACCAAGCTCACCGGGCTCGAATTGGGGACGCACAATGCCACGCCCCAGGCGTTGCGCCACCTTGCCAAGCTTCCCTTGGCATACCTGCAACTCGGGGAGGGGTTCGAAGGATCGGAAAGTCTTCTGCTGATCAAAGATCTTGCCACCCTGCGCCGTCTCACCCTGACCAATGCCTCCGAGCTCTCCGATGATGATGTGAAGCGGGTCGCCACGATGACCCAGCTGGAGCAGTTGGAGTTGGGGAAAATTGCCCTTCCTGCGGAGCGTTTGAGGCTGCTCAAGGAGTTTGCCTTCCTCAAAGCGATGCGGTTGGTCCCGCCTTCCGGGGCGCCCTATTCCCAGGAAATCAAAGACCAGATTCAGGGGATGCTGCCCAAAGTGGCTCTGACTTTTCAATAAGCGTCCCTGTTTGATTCATGATTGATGGTGCCCTGCTTCGTCATTGAGGGGGCCCCGTGGCATCACTTGGGTCGTGCCGCTTGCAGTCCTCCCGGATCCCGTGATACTCTGCGAGGTCGTGGTCTGAATCCTCCCTTTGCGATGCGCCGTTTTTTCCTCTCCAGTCTCGCCGTCCTGCTTGTCTGTGCCTGTGCCTGTGCCTGTGCCGTGTCACCGGGCGCAGAGCCAAAGCCCAACATCCTGGTCATCGTCGCGGATGATCTGGGCTATGCCGACCTTGGTGTCCACGGAGGGAAAGAGGTGCCGACTCCCCACATGGATGCCCTGGCCGCCAGCGGGGTGCGCTGCACGAGCGGCTATGTCTCGGCGCCCTCCTGCAGTCCGTCCCGGGCGGGTTTCCTCACCGGCCGTGCCCAGACCCGTTTCGGGCACGAGTTCAATCCGCATGTCGGGGATGAAGAGCTGCTGGGGCTTCCGCTCGACCAGCGCACCATCGCCGACCTGTTGAAGGGGGCCGGCTACGCCACGGCTCTGATGGGCAAATGGCACCAGGGGTTCAGCGCGTCCCATCATCCGCTGTCCCGCGGGTTTGATGAGTATGTCGGTTTCCTCGTCGGCGGGCACAATTTCCTGCTGCATTCCGATGCGGAACCCAAATTCGGTTCGGCGCATTCCCATGACATGATCTACCGGGGAAGGGAACTGCAGAAATTGAATGGCTACACCACCGACCTGTTCACCGATGAGGCGATGGCCTTCATGGACCGTCAAAATGGAAACCCCTGGTTCGTTTACCTTGCCTACAACGCGGTGCACACCCCGCTGGAGATCATGGAGAAACATCGTCCCCGGATTCCCGAAAGGATCACCGATCCCACGCGGGTGGGGTATCTCTCGCTGCTGCTCGGTCTGGACGACGCCCTGGGTCGGCTCCTTGGGCACCTGCGGGAGTCGGGGCTGGACCGGAACACGCTGGTGTTCTTTTTCGGGGACAACGGAGGCTCGGGCCACAAGCCTTACCTGGCCTACAACGGAGGCATCAACACCCCGCTGCGGGGCGACAAAGGCCAGACCTTGGAAGGCGGCATCCGCGTGCCGTTCTTCGTCTCCTGGCCCGGACATCTCACTCCCGGGGCGGTTTACGACCAAGCGGTCAGCGCCATCGATGTCTTCCCCACGAGCTGTGCCGCGGCCGGCGCGGAGGTTCCGGCGGCGGTGGAAGGGGTCAATCTGCTGCCCCATCTCACGGGGGAGAATGCCGCCGCCCCCCACGAGGCGCTTTACTGGCGCTTCGGTCCGCAGAAGGCCATCCGTCAGGGCAAGTGGAAGCTGGTCGATTGGCGGGACTTCGACACCAAGCAGCAGAGCGGCTGGCAGCTCTTCGATCTGGATCAGGACATCGGCGAAACGACCGATGTTTCATCGGCCCATCCCGGGATCGTTGCCGCTCTGACTTCCTCTTGGGATGCCTGGAACCAGAAGAATGTCGCCCCGCTCTGGCAGGGGAGTCCGACCGAAGATCCCACTTCTGCCGCCCGGAATGCGGCGAAAGGCAAGTCCAAAAAAGGTAAGCAGTGATTCAGTTCAGATCGATCGTCCCCGTCCAACCATGAAACCGCCGGTTCTGCCTTTGATCCTGTCCCTCGCTCTGGTCTGCGCGGGTGTCTCCGGCGTCGAGACCCGGCCCAACATTGTCCTGATCTTCGCCGATGACCTCGGCTGGAAGGACGTGGGTTACCAGGGCAGCGATTTCATGGAAACGCCGGTGATCGACGCCCTTGCCAAGGAGGGCATGGTTTTCTCCAACGGCTACGCCGCGGCGGGGAATTGCGCGCCGAGCCGGGCCTGCCTCCTCTCCGGAACCTACACGCCGCGACACCAGGTCTACGCCGTCGGCAGCACCGACCGCGGTCCAAAGACCGCCCAGCGTCTCGTGCCCGTGCCCAACCACAACGGACTTCCTCCGGAGGTCGTCACCGTCGCCGATGCCTTGAAGGCCGCCGGCTATGCGACGGGACATTTTGGCAAATGGCACCTCGCGGGCAAGGGCGGAGCCAAACCCAGCGAACAGGGATTCGACACCACCTTCGACTCCTTCGGAGAGGGAACGCTCCCGGAGGGTTCGGAGGGCAACCAAACCGGTCCGCCGGAGGATCCCAAAGGCGTCTTCACCCTGACGCGGAAAGCCTGCGAGTTCATCGAGACCAACCAGGATCGCCCGTTTTTCTGTTACCTTGCCCACCATGCGATCCACGGTCCCCAGCAGGGACGATCGGAAACGCTCCAGAAATTCAAGGCCAAGCCTCCGGGACAGCAGCACAGCAGTGCCATGTATGCCGCCTGCACCTACGATCTCGATGCCAGCGTTGGCATGCTGCTTGACAGGCTGAAATCTCTCGGGCTGGAGCAGAACACGCTGCTCGTGTTCACCAGCGACAATGGAGGCACCCAGCAGTCTTCCCAGGAACCTCTCCGCGGCAACAAGGGCAGTTACTATGAGGGCGGCATCCGGGAGCCTTTCATCGTGCGCTGGCCCGGCGTGACCCGACCTGGTTCGACCTGCGACACTCCGGTCATCAATGTCGATCTCTTCCCCACGTTCCTTGCCGCCGCCGGGACCACCGCGGCCAAGGAACTCGACGGTGAAAGCCTCCTCCCGCTGCTCCGGCAGGAGGGGCCTTTGCAACGGGAAGCGGTCTTCTGGCATTTTCCCGGCTATCTCGACAGCCCGGTCATTCGCGGCCGGGAACTCGACGTCCGCACCGGCTTCCGCAGTCGCCCCGTCAGTGTCATCCGCAAAGGCGATTGGAAACTGCACCTTTACCTCGAGGAGTGGCAGCTCGACGGGGGACGCGACCGGCTCGACTCCAACCACGCCACCGAACTCTACCGGCTCAGCACCGACCCCGGCGAACGGACGGACCTCAGTCTGGCCGAACCCGCGAAACGCGATGAATTGCTCGCCGATCTGCTCGCCTGGCATCAGTCGACCCACGCGCTACTCCCCTCCACGCCGAATCCCGCCTACGACCCCTCGTCTACTACCCAGAAAGCCAAAGGGAAGGGGAAAGGCAAAGGCAAAGCCAAGGGCAAGGCCAACGCGAAGCCGACGCCGCCTCAGCCCTGACCGCGTCCGGAACTTCCCTTCCCGCATGAAACGATTTTCCTTGATCGCCGTTTGTCTCTGGTCCTGTGCCGCGCCCGCCCACCCCGCGCCGCCGAATGTGGTCCTCATTCTCGCGGACGATCTCGGTTGGGCCGACACCACTCTCTATGGTCACACCCGGCTTTATCAAACGCCGAACTTGGAGCGTCTCGCCCAGCGGGGCATGACGTTCACCCGCGCCTATTCCGCGAGCCCGCTCTGCTCCCCGACCCGGTCCGCCATCCTCACCGGATTGAGTCCCGCCCGCACCGGCATCACCACGCCCAACTGTCATCTGCCCCAGGTCGTGCTCCAGGCCACTCCCGGCAGGAGCGCTCCGCCCGGCAAAAAGGAAATCGCGCCGATCCCGGTGACGCGCTTGAGAACGGAATACCGCACCCTCGCCGAGGCCCTCAAGGATGCCGGTTATGCCACCGGACATTTCGGGAAATGGCATCTCGGGCCGGAGCCCTAGTCCCCGCTGCAGCAGGGCTTCGACGTTGATGTCCCGCACCATCCAGGCCCCGGTCCGGCAGGCAGCTATGTGGCGCCCTGGAAATTCAAGGACTTCGATGCCGATCCCGGCGAGCCGGACCAGCACATCGAGGATCGCATGGCCAGGGAAGCGGTCGCCTTCATGGAGAAACACCACCAGGAACCGTTCTACCTCAACTACTGGATGTTCAGCGTCCATGCCCCGTTCGATGCCAAGAAAGCGCTCATCGAAAAATACCGGGGTTTGGTGAAGCCGGACGACGCCCAGCGCAGTCCCACCTATGCCGCGATGGTCGAGAGCATGGATGACGCCGTGGGCACCCTGCTCGACACGCTCGACCGCCTCGGGATCGCGGATCACACCATCATCCTGTTCACTTCCGACAACGGAGGCAACATGTACAACGAAGTGGACGGGTCCACCCCCACCAGCAACGCTCCGCTGCGCGGAGGCAAAGCCACGATGTTCGAGGGTGGGGTGCGCATGCCCTGCATTGTCTCCCTGCCGGGTGTCACGGCTCCCGGCTCCCGGAGCGATGCCCTTATCCAGAGTGAGGATTTTTATCCCACCCTGCTCGAGGCGCTCGCCTTGATGCCCGCGCCGGATCAGAGCTTTGACGGCATCAGCATCCTGCCGGCGTTGCGCGGGGAGGCCTTGTCCCGGGAGGCGATTTTCCAATACTTTCCGCACGATCCCGGGGTGCCCGACTGGCTGCCTCCGGCGGTTTCCGTGCACCGGGGGGACTGGAAACTGATCCGCCTCTTCCATGGCGGTGAACGCGGGGCGCACCGCTACCTCCTTTTCAATCTGAAGGACGATCCCGGGGAAAAGAACAACCTCGCCGCCACCGAGCCGGCCCGGGTGGCGGAACTCGATGCCCTCATCGGGGCGTTCCTCGTGAACACCCAGGCGGTGGTGCCCATCCCCAATCCCGCGTTCGATCCCTCGAAATACCATCCCGAACTCGAAGGAAAGCCGCAGCCCAAGACCAAACCGAAAGCGAAGGCTGGAAGCGCCGCCCAGGCTCCAGCCAAGGCCGGTGACGATCCCGCTCTCCTGGGCTGGAAAGCGCGCGGGTGCCAGGCCCGTGTGGCCGAGGGCCTGCTCACCGTCACGCCGCAGACGGACGCCGCCTTTCTCGGCGTTGCCGCGGGCCGCCTCTCCGGCCCCTCCGAAGTCCTGTTCCGTTGCCGCCGCAGGGAGGCGGGGAATGCCAAAGTCGAGTGGCTGCCGAGTCCCGGGGCCGTGGCCGATGCCCGCTCCGTGCCCTATCAGATCCAGGGAGGCGACTGGGAGGAAATTTCCGTTACCTTGCCCGCGAGCGGTCCATTGGGAATTGTCCGCCTTTACCTGCCGGGGGCCTCTTCTCCGGTCACCATCGATTGGATTGAACTGCGGAGTGGGGATGAGAAACGCCGGACGGATTTCTAGGCCGCGCCTTGTCGCCCGGGAGGGTTCCATCGGCGGCCCGCGTCAGGGGCGAAGACCGCTCAGGGGATGTGCCAAGACCGCCGCCCAGGCCAGTTCCTGGAGCAACCGGTTCAGGGCCTCCTCATGGTCTCCCAGTTTGGCCTGCTTCAGGATCGCGGGGACCGGCAGCCCCACAGGACTGCGGCGGTAGATCACGGCATAGTTGCAATAGCCGACCAGCGCCTGCAGGGCTGGCTTGCCGTGACCGAGCTCGTCGGAGAACAGATCCTCCTGCTCCTTCAGTCCCGGGGCCTCCCCGGCGATGATTTTCCCCCGGAGGGCGATCAAGGCCTGCGGCGCCGGGGCCACAAAGAGCACCGTCTTGCCGTATTTCTGGTTCAGCTCCCGGACATGGGCATCCATCTGACGGAAATGATCCGCGTGGCGTTGGCGCAGTTCTGCGACCGTGATGGCATTGTGATCCACCTTGGCGGGCCGCTTCATGGTGGGCTCGTAGATGTCCCAGCGCAGCCAGATCGGTTGGATGATGACCCGGATGTCCGGGTTGTGCTCGAGGGCCAGCGTGGTGAAATTCTCGATCCCCGGATCGGGGAGGAAAATCGGCGACAACGTCAGGACATCGACCTTTCCGGTGCGCAGGGCCTCCTTCGCTTTGTTTTTATCCGCGGCGATGTCCCAGTGTTGGATGACCCGGGATCCTCCGATCGAGGAAAGCCCGATCTGTTCATGGTGCGGGATACCGGCCTGTTTGCAGAGGTCGGTGACGATGCCCGGAACCCAGACATGGAAACTGTGTCCGCAGGTAAAGACCCGCTGCCCTTCGGTGATGGGAGTGGTCAGGGCCGTGCCTCCCGCGGCGGAGCCTGTCACCCGGGGTTCTTCCGACTGTGCGAGGGGCAGCAGGGAGACGAGTCCGAGAGCGACGAGTCCGAGCCGGGTGGGGGAGTTGGATTGGAGGGACATGGGTGGCGGTGTGATGGCGGGGAGATATTGCTTGGAGGCTTCGAGAAGAGGCCGACTTCATCAGGGGCCGGGCCTGCCGAGAGGCACCGGGCGGAACAGGAAAGCGTCTGCTGAGCATATTGCAAAGCACTGGTCCGGTTTCGTCAAGACCTTCCCGAGGCCGGCCGTCTCCTCGCAAGTGTGGGGTTCCCTGCGGCCTTCAGAGCCGCTCCCCAAGAAGCCCCGGCGCTGGAAAGGTGCGGGGTTTTCCAAACCTGGCGGGAACCGCGAATCGGAGTAGCAGGTCATTCGGAGCATTGAGCTTGAACCGTCCGTGGTCATCTTCCGCTTCTCCCTCCGGTTGTTTCTGAGAGAAAGGCACATGACCATCAATCCTTCATCTCGCTGTTGGCTCCGTTTTCCGGGGGCACTGGTTCTATTGGCCACTTGCTAATCCGGGCTTAATAGGTGTGTTCGCATTATTGCGCTGTTGTTTCCCCCGTCTCATAGACTCCAGCACTGACGTTCTTGATTCTCTCTATTGACTTCAAAATCTCGAGCGCGTCTTCATCGATGTCGTCACATACAAACTCCTCCAGTCTGGGGCATGCTTCCTCGATTCTTCGAATGTCTTCTGCATTCATCATCGTTTCCTCAACGTGAAGTAAGCGCAAATTCGGCAAGTCGGGTAATGCCCCGAGGTGTGTAGACCTACCCCATATTGTCAGAGTGCGCAGATTCGGGAATTTGGCGAGCCCCTGGAGGCCATAATCTTTTAGCCCGTAATGCGCTGCAAAATCAAGCAAGGTCTCGACTCGGCTAAGGTTGTCCCAAAACTCCTTCGGCGGCCCGCCCACTGGCCATGCGCGTCAAGCTAAGAGCCCGAGAATGAGTCGGTCCAACGAGACTCGCGCCCGCCTTTCCTGCTTTGCGTAGCGGGCCAGACGGCTGAGCTCCGCCATTAAACCGCGTCCTGGCAGCTCTC
>JADZAX010000543.1 GCA_020852405.1 Verrucomicrobiales bacterium | reverse complement strand
GAGCCTGGATGAGTGGTTCGTCCGCTACAACCACTGGCGCCCCCACCAGCACCTCGGTAATCTGACGCCAGGCCATGTCTATGAGGTATCCATCGAAACCCCGAAAGCCGCGTGAATACCCCCGGGCGCGACAAATTTGGGAAGCCTCCGCTCCAGGCTCCGCACTCCACTTCGCTACGCTTCGTTGCGTGCTCCGCCTTCCGCTGCAGCATCCCAAATTTGAGTTCTACGCCACTTCATCATTGACTCACCATCCATGATCTCCTATTCCTCGATCTCAGCCCGCCACCAAAGCTTAACTTAGCCCTTCAGTGGCCGGAGTTTGGGGTCCAGCTCATTCGGATCCGCCGACTGGCCTAGCGTCGCCACGGCGTTGCTGTTGTTGCTCGTGCCGCCGATGGCGCTGGCGAGGGCCGCATTGCTCACCTCGCCCGGCGGACCCTGGGCTCCGTCAGCCCCGTTGTTTCCGTTGCTGCCATCCGCGCCCCTGTGGATTCCGAAGGTGAAGCGCACGTTCGAGCCATCAAAGCTCACCCCCACCGTCGCGGAGTTGCCGGGATCAAGGGTCGTCGTGCTGTCGACCACGGCGGCGGCGAAGGGCGGGCCCTGCGGACCCACCCCGCCGGGCGCACCGTCCATCCCGTTGTTGCCCTGCGGCCCCGCCCCGCCGGCGTCACCGCGCGGCAGGCTGAAGGTGAAATGCAGGGTGTTTCCCACCACCGAGAGCCCGACCGTCGCGGGATCACCGGAGTTGCCCGTGCTGACGCTGTCGATCTGCGCGGCGGTGATGGTGAGGATCGCGTCGATCAGATCTTTCAGCCCGCTGAGTTGCTAGCGCATCTCGGCGCTCACCAGAGGCGAGCCATCGGCGGGGAGGGCGGGGTCGTACATGGCGCTGTTTAGCGGGTAGCGGTTTGGCTGTTTAGCCTTTCGGAGTCTTGCTAAATGGCTAAACCGCCAAAAGGCTAATGGCTCGAGTCCCTCATCCAATGGGTTCCTCGATCGTGATCGTCCGCACCGCGCTGGTGCGAGTGCCCGAGCTGTTCGAGACCTGCGTCATCACGTGGACGACCTGCCCAACTTCGAAGGGACCGATCGTGTTGCCGCTCGGGTCGAGCGAGTGCGCATAAAGGGACAGGTCAATTATCACTGTCACCAGAGAAAAGTCCTCCAAAAGTCCTCCAAAAGTCCTCTAGACTGGAGACTGGGTCGCTCGCGTCCTCTGCTTCGAAGTGCCGCACCGGCAATTCGTATTTACGATGCCAAAACCCTTGCGAGGCATCTTCCGCAAGCGACGAAAGCTCCTCGACCACCTCTTCCGCGCCAGCATCGAAAGCCTTTTGGAATGGATGCGGGCGCGCCTTGATCTACCCGATGGCCATCTCGCCGCCATTGCCGCGGTGCTGACCTTCGGCGATTACCCCGGGTTCCATCCGCATTTTCATGTCCGCCCTGCTTCAGGGCTCGTGGATCGCGACGGACTCTTCCACGTCCTTCCGGCCGCGAGCATCGAGCCGCTTGCCGAACGGTTTCGCCAGCGATTCATCGCGACCCTGCTCGATGAAAAACTAATCAGCGAAAAGAAGGCTCGCCAATCGCTCGGCTGGACTCACAGCGGCTTCTCTAGCAGCGAAAGAGGAGGGAGGAGGGAGGAGTGAACTCATGAGAGATCACACCAAACTGCGCGCATTTGAACTCGCTGACGAACTGGCCGTAGGCGTTTAAAAACACACCGCCAATTTTCCCAAGGAGGAAATGTGCGGGCTCACCTCACAGCTTCGGAGGGCTGTCGTCTCGATCGCCTCAAATATCGTGGAGGGATGTGCGCGGCACTCGGAATCCGAGTAGATTCGATTCCTCGAAATCGCGTATGGTTCCGCTCGAGAGGTCGAATATCTGATCGTCCTTTCGCATCGTCTCGGACTTCTCCCTGAGTCCGCCCATCAAGAATTGCGCCAATTGTCCGCCGAAACGGCCAAGGTTCTCAATGAACTGCAGAAAGCTCTGCGACGTTCTTGAATTCCTCCAGTCTGCGGACTCCAGCCTCCAGCCTGAAATAGCCCTGCCGCCTCCGCCCCGGCCACCCTTTGACATCGAGACGATGGAACCGCTTGATGTTCCTTCGCAATGGGGATGGAGCGATGAAATCGGCCCACCACCGGAGGACTGGTGGATTGGCGGTGAATCGGTCTGGGCGGCTCCCGAACTCGATTTTGGGGATGGAGGGGTTCTTGTCCTCGATGCCGGAAATCCGTTTCCGATGGATGATTTGCCGGTCTAGGCGCACCACTGAGCGTGAGATTCCGCTACTAGCCGTGTTCCTGCCCGGATTCGAAACGAAAACGGACAGTGTGCCTAGTCCTCTCGGATTCTCAGTAATTCCTGGCCGAAATGGTTGACCACAGAGCGTATTTCGGGCACGATTCACGAGGATGAGCCTTTACAGCCCCTTTCTCCCCCCGAACCCCCTCTCTCTCCGGCCTTGCGGCGGGGCGGTTACGGAATGGATGAAAAAGGGAATCCCTTTCAGTAAGCCG
>JADZAX010000542.1 GCA_020852405.1 Verrucomicrobiales bacterium | reverse complement strand
GGTGTTCAATCCCGGAAGGCAGATCGGTCCGGAGCCATCCACGATCACACTCGATCTGAGGGCCATGACCGCCGAGTGGCATTCTCTCGAGGGAAGGTCAATCGTCGATCTCCGGATCCCGCAGAGTTGAGGCACGGGGAGGGACCCTGCGGCGCGGCTGGCGGTGGATCAGGGTGTCGAGCAGGCCGTCCACCATGCCGAGATGGTCATTGCCGGCAAACTGCCGTTTTACATCCACCAGATACTGCGTCACGGCATCGAGGCGCCGGGCGAGCAGTTCGCAAAGGTGCAGGCAGACAGGGGCACTCTGTTCGAGGAATTCCTGCGGATTTTCCACCACATGGAATCGGGAAGGCCGGGAGGCCCGGACAGCGGCGGTGTGGGGGATGCCCAGCAGCGCTGAAATGTCCCCGAAAATAGCTCCCGGTTCGGAGCAGGAGGTGACCGGAACTCCGTCTTTGGTAATCTCCACCGCGCCCTCGATGAGCACGTACAACAGACCGGTCGAGTCACCCTGGGCAAGAACGGTCTCCCCTGAGGCAAAGGAACGGCAGGGAAGGTCGCGGATCGTATCGAGAAGGGCTTTCATGCGTCGAATGGGAAAATCGGGATTCGTTCCAGCAGAGCATTTTTGCGACCAGCCGGGAGATGGATCACGAGAGTCCCGAAATGACTCCCTCGCTGTCGACCTGGATGCGTTCAGCGGCGGGATGTCTCGGCAGGGCCGGCATGCGGAGGATTTTCCCGGTCAGGGCGACGAGGAATCCCGCGCCGGCGGCGATTTCGAACTGCCGGACCGTGATCCGGAAGTGTTTCGGGCGCCCCTGCCGGCTCGGATCATCAGACAACGAATCCTGGGTTTTGGCCATGCAAACAGGCAGCCGGCCGTAACCGAGTCTCCGGATGTTGGCGAGCTGCTCCTCCGCCTGGGGGGAGAAGTCCACCCCGTCCGCGCCATAGATGCGGGTGGCGATCCGGCGGATTTTTTCCTCCGTGCTGTCCTCCAAAGCATAGACCGGTTCGAAGGGGCGCGGCTCTGGCCCGGCGGCCGTCACGACGAGACGGGCCAGGTCCCTCGCTCCCAAGCCACCGGCGCCGAAGACATCGGCCACGGCACAGGGCACCTGTCGGGAGTCACAGTAAGCCTGCACGACGGCATGTTCTTCCGGTTCATCAGTGGCGAATTGGTTGATTGCGACCACGACGGGGCGCCCGAAAGACTGCGCGGCATCGAGGTGGGCCGCGAGGTTTTCCAGGCCCCTGGCCACGGCCGCCGGGTCAGGCCGGTCGAGATCCGTCAGGGACGTGCCGCCGTGCATTTTTAATGCGCGGATCGTGGCGACGAGAACAATGACGTGCGGAGCGAACCCCGCCTGCCGACATTTGATGTCGAGGAATTTCTCGCCTCCCAGATCAAACGCGAAACCCGCCTCGGTGACGGCGAAGTCCGCTGTGCCCAACGCCATGCGGGTGGCGAGCACGGAATTGCAGCCATGCGCGATGTTTGCGAACGGGCCCCCGTGGACGAAAGCGGGAACGCCTTCGAGGGATCGCACGAGGTTGGGTTTCAATGCGTCGCGCAGAATCGCGAGCAGGGCGCCGGTGACCTCCATCTCTTCCGCCAGCACGGGCTCGCCGTCCCTGGTGTAGCCGAGCAGGATGCGGTTGAGCCGGTCCCGCAGATCGTCGTAGGAGGTCGCGAGGCAGAGAATGGCCATGATCTCGCTGGCGGCGGTGATGTCGAATCCCGAGTCGCGCTGCACGCCCTGCTTTCCCATTCCGATCCGGATGTTCCGCAGCGCGCGGTCGTTCATGTCCAGAGCGCGCTTCCAAACCACGCGTTCGGGATCAAGGCGGGTCGTTTTGAAATGGAGCCGGTTGTCCAGGGTGGCCGCCAGCAGGTTGTGGGCGGCGGTGATGGCGTGAAAGTCTCCCGTGAATTGCAGATTGATGCTTTCCGCCGGCGTCAGCGAACTGCGCCCTCCTCCGGTGGCGCCGCCCTTGCGGCCGAAGACCGGACCCATGCTCGGTTGGCGCAGGGCCAGAGCCACAGAATGCCCGGTCTGTTTCAGTCCCTGGGCCAGTCCGATGGACATCGTGGTTTTACCTTCTCCCGCTGGGGTCGGGGTGATGGCGGAGACCAGGATCAATTTTCCGCGACATGGCATTTCCTGCAGGGCCGACAGCGCGATCTTGGCCTTGTCCCGGCCGTAAAATTCGAGATGGTCGGGCCGGAGCCGGAACTGGTGCGCGAGTTCGCTGAGAGAAGTGGCGGTGGAGTGCACGGATAGCTAGCTAGACGGGACGGGGCCGGTTGGCAAGTCCTGGATGCGCCTTTCCTTTTTGCTGGTGCTCCGGGAGGGGTGGGATCCGGATCGGACCGCCTTCTGGTGGGATGGACGCAATGGGCCGACGGCCTGGGGAATCAGCCCCATTCCTCCTTCATCGCGGGATTGCCGACGGGACGGATTTCCGGTTGAATGGGCGCCTTATGAAACGGCTTTGTCTTGGGGTGTTTTTCTTCTGGAGTATCTGTGGGGGCGACCGGCTCCAGGCGGCCGACCTACTCCCGGATGCCACTGCGGAGATTCCGAAAGCGGCCCGCCGCCCGGTCGTCGTGACCCGCGATCCGTCGAGCCCCCGGCCCGTTCTGCCCGGGGCAGAATTGCCGGACGGTCTGGAACTGTCGGTCGCAGCGGCCGCGCCGTTGGTATCACACCCCATCATGGCCTGTCTCGATGACCGGGGCAGGCTCTTCGTGGGCGACGCCGTGGGGGTGAACTGGAACAAGGCCCAACTGGAGGCGACGCCACCCAACCGGGTGCTGATGCTGGAAGACACCGACCAGGATGGCACTTTCGACAAGAGCACGGTGTTTGCCGACCGGATGACCTTTCCGCAAGGTGGTTGTTGGCTCGACGGCAGTCTTTACGTGTGTTCCCCACCGGGGCTCTGGCGCCTCACCGACCGGGATGGTGACGGAGTGGCCGAGGAGCGGCAGATGATCGTGGGTGGCTTTGACTACACGGGGAATGCGGCCGATGTCCACGGGCCCTTCCTTCATCCCAATGGCCGGCTTTACTGGTGTCACGGACGCAAAGGCCACCAGGTCAGGCAGCAGGACGGTAGAGTGGTCCACGAGGGGCTGGCCAGCGGCATCTGGTCCTGCCGGCCCGACGGCAGTGACGTGGCCTGGCATTCCCTGGGCTGTGGGGACAATCCGGTGGAAGTGGATTTCGCCCCGGAAGGGGAGATCATCGGGGTGCAGAATCTTTACTACAACCAGCCCCGGGGCGATGTCATCGTTCACTGGCTGCCTGGTGGGATCTATGAGCGCGCCGACCAGATGAAAGCCATCGAGGGGCTGCCACGCACCCTGGAGACCATGCCGGTGATGTACAATTTCGGTCACGTGGCGGTGAGCGGATGCTGTTTCGCGCGGAACGGTCGGCTCTTTCCCAAAGGGCCGCTGCAGTTTCTGGTGACCCATTTCAACACCCAGCGGGTGGTCCGGATGGAGCTGACCCCCCAGGGGGCGACTTGGAAGGCGACAGAGAATGAGTGCCTGCGTCTGCCGGATTCGCCCAATGTTCATTTCACCGATGTCTTGGAGGATGGGGATGGTTCGTTGCTCGTGGTGGACACCGGGGGATGGTTTCGCATCGGCTGCCCGAGCAGTCTGATGGCCAAGCCCGAGCTGGCAGGGGCCATCTACCGGGTGGGAAAAAAGGACGAGCCTTACCGGTTTGTTGCGAAATCCGCCATGAAAGCTATGCCGACCCAAGATCCGGTGAGTCTTGTCGGCAGAGCGGACGCCGATCCGTCACGACGCCGGCGGGTCCTTGAACGGGTGGCGAAGGAGTTGTCCGGAGCAGCCGGTTCGGAGATTCTCCAGGCCCTTGACCAACCGATGGATGAGGTTCTGGAGCATTCGCTGCTGCATGCCGCGCTGACTCTGGCCGGAGCGAAGAAATTGGATCTGCCGGATGCCCGAAGTGTCAAGGGATTGGCGGTGGGCCGGTTGTTGCTGCTCCACAGCCGGGTGGGGGATGAGGCCGATCGGCGCCGCAATCTGGTGGAGGCCTTGGATTTCATCGACGCCCCGGAGGAATCCGTGGCCCATGCGGCCCTGGCCGTGGGAATGGGAAATCCGGAGGTCATGGATCACTGGAGCGCCGCCATGACGGGCTGGCTTCAGGGGGATGCTTTGACTGCGGTAAAGGTGATGGTTCTGGAGAACATCGTGGGCAGGAATGCCGCTTTGGAAAAGAGCCGCCCCTTGTTGACGAGCATGATGTCCCATCAAAATCAGGAAGTGAGACGTGCCGCCTGGCGGATCTTGGGCGGCCTCAAAGGCGGCGCCGCTGCTGATGCCTGGCTTATGCCGCTCGGACAGGCATTGGAAACCTCCGCGCCGGGGGATCTCGGGCTGGTGTTGGCCGCGGTGAAGGCGCTCCGGATTGAACGGTTTGCGTCCCGATTGCAAGTTCTCGCCGACCAAGCGGACCTTCCGCTGCCACTCCGGCTCAAAGCCCTGGATGCCATGAATGGCGGCAGGCCGACCCCGGCTTCACTCGCCTTTCTCACGGAGGTGCTGACCGGAGCCACGGCCTCACCCGCCGCCCGTATCCAGGCCGCGGGAATGCTGGCGGCAGCGTCCTTGGACCCTGCCCAGACGATCTCGCTCGCCCCGGTTCTGGCCACGGTGGGACCGGTGGAACTGGAGTCCCTGGTTGCGCTGATCCGCAAAAACAAGGACGAGGGTGTCTTGACGGAACTGGCTTCCGCGCTGGCGAAAAACCCATTGATCGGCTCCAAGCAGGAGAGCTTTTACCGCACGGCTTTCGCCGACAAGCCGGTGGCGTTGTTTGAAGGCATTGTCCTGCCCGCCCTGCGCCGGGCCAATGAAGTCAACGAAGCCAAAAAGCGTCGGCTGCCTTTCCTCGCGGAACAGGTGGCGCAGCAGGGCCGGGCCGGAGAAGGACGCAAGCATTTTGAAGGAGGGAAGGGGACCTGTCTGGCCTGCCACCGGATCGGTGACACCGGTCGAGCCATCGGTCCCGATCTCAGCCACATCGGGGCCATCCGGACCGAGCGCGATCTCCTGGAATCAATCCTCTTTCCGGGCAACACGCTGGCCCGAGACTATGAAGCGCACGCCATCGAACTGGCCGGCGGACAAACTGCGGTGGGGGTCATCAAAAGCCACACCGCCGAAGGGTTGCTGATGGTGGATGCCGCCGGGGTTGAGAAAACACTGCCCCACGAAACCATCGTGTCCGACACGGTTCTGCCCATCAGCCTGATGCCGATGGGATTGGATCAAACGCTTCCGGAACCGGAACTGCTCGATCTGGTGGCTTATCTCAGATCGTTGAAGTAATCGCCCTTTTCCAGCCCCGCCCGACTTACGCGGATTCGTCCTTGCCACGGGCGATCGCCCAAGGCTATGCTCCAACCTTCACACCCTGAATCTTCCTTTGATCTTCTCATGAAAAACCGACCGTCCTCCTTTTCCCGCCGTAAATTCCTCGGTGCGGGCGCCGCCGCGGCCACGCTCAACATTCTCCCCAGCCATGTCTGGGCCCAGTCCCCCAATGAAAAGCTTCGGGTGGCCTTCATCGGTTCCGGAGGACGCGGGGCGGCCAACATCGGTGGCACCAAGGGCGCCGGGGAGATCGTCGCCGCGCTCTGCGATGTCGACCAACGCCGCTGTGCCAAAGAGGTCCGGGAAAATCCGGACGCCAAGTTTTTCACTGATTGGCGGGAAATGCTGACCGAAATGGGGGACAAGATCGACGCCGTCGCCGTCTCCACGCCGGACCATGTTCATGCCGTGGCCGCGATGGCGGCAATCAAGATGGGCAAGCATGTCTATGTTGAGAAACCCCTCACGTTGCACATTTCCGAAGCCCGGGCGCTCCGCAAGGAAGCCAACGCTCGCAACCTCTGCACCCAGATGGGCAACACCGGTCATGCCGCCGAAGGCGCCCGTCTGACCAATGAGTGGATCCGTTCCGGTGCCATCGGGGAAGTGCGGGAAGTCCATTGCCGGACCAACCGTCCGATCTGGCCCCAGGACATTCTGCGGCCACCGGCGATGCCCGTCCCTGACACCATGAACTGGGATCTTTGGATCGGGCCGGCTGAGGTCAAACCCTACAGCGACAAAATTGCGCCGTTCAACTGGCGCGGATTGATCGACTATGGCACCGGGGCGCTCGGCGACCTGGGAGCCCACATCATTGATCACCCGGTTTGGGCTCTCGGCCTGGGCGTGCCGGAGCGCGTCGAAGTTGAGAAAGCCGACCGCAAAACTCCCGGCAGCGAGAAGGATAGCCATCCCGCCTCCTGCATCATTCATTATTTCTTTGCCGGCAAAGACGGACGGCCGCCGGTGAAGGTGACCTGGTTCGACGGAGCCTACCACATTCCCGAACCGGAAGGCGGTATGCCGGAAGGCAAGAAGACCCCGGACAATGGCTGTCTCTATCTGGGCAGCAAGCATTTCATGATGCATGGCAGCCATGGTGGCAACCCCGAGATCATCGATCCCAAGCGGGCCGACTTCAAAGCGCCGCCCAAGACCGAGGAGCGTTCCCCGGGGCATTACAAGGAGTGGTTCGACGCGATCCGCGCTGGCAAGCCCGCCTTGGCCAAGTCCAATTTTGATGTCGCGGTCCCGCTCACCGAAACCCTCCTTCTGGGGGTGATCGGGTCACGCCTCGGGGCCGGGACCAAGCTCACCTGGAACGCCGAGACGATGACCACGGGCAATGTCGAAGCGGACAAGATGGTGCATCACCAATACCGCGAAGGCTGGTCTCTTTGAGTGGTGTCAGCAGGGGGGGATCTCCAAGGCATTCCTCCCGGATTTCCGGTTGGCGGGGCGGTGAAGTCAGTCTTAGTTGGACCGCATCGCCCCGCTAGTCCTCCAGATTTATCGTTTTGCGGTGCTCGCCGGTGTCGGCGCGCTCCTTCATGCGCATTTTGCCGAAATGCGGGAGCAGGGAGAGCGTCCGGTCACCGTTTCCGAGGTCCGGGCCTTCCTGCCGCAGGCTCACCGGCTCGTGGTCTCCTCGGAGCCGGGGGGCGGATTGGAAGTGCGCGACGCGGCCGGTTCCCGGGCGGGGCACACCTGGCGCACCATGCCGCAGTCCCGCGGCATTTCCGGCTACTCCGGCCCTCTCGACGCGCTGGTCGTGGCGGGAACGGACGGTCGCATCGTCGGGGTGGCGGTCCGCCACAGTTATGACACACCGAGCCATGTCGAGGATGTGGGGGCCGACCTTTATTTCATGGAGGGATGGAATGGAAAATCCCCCGAGGAAGCCGTCGCGATGGCCTTGGAGTTGGAGCAGGGAGGCGTCCACATTGTGTCCGGAGCGACCCGGACCAGTGAATGTCTCGTCCGCAGCGTCGCCGAGCGGTTGCGTGCACCTGGAGTCTCGGGCGCTGGACCGGTCTGGCGCCCGACCTGGCGCGATGGGGTATTGGGCGGCCTGTTGATCGGCGCCCTGCTGGCGACTTTTGGCCGTGGACGATGGCTGGGGCCGTGGCGGAGGGTGTTTCCCTGGCTGGCCTTTACCGGACTGGGGCTGCTCTCGGGAGATTTGTTGGCCCAATCCCTGTTTCTGGGCTGGTTGCGGGGAGGCGTGCCCTGGCACCAGGCACCGGGCGTGGTGCTGCTGGCGGCGGCGGCGTTGCTGGTTCCCGGGACCACGAAAAAGCCCGTCTACTGCTCCTGGCTCTGCCCTCATGGCCATCTGCAGCGCTGGCTGGTGCGGTGGATGCCGGCCCGCTGGCGGGTTACTCTGCCTTCCTCCCTGCGCTGGGCGTTGGGCTGGTTTCCGGTGATGATCCTCGCGGTCCTCCTGGTGGCGGCCTTTCTCGGGTTGCCGTTGGATCCCGCGGGAATGGAGCCCTTTGATGCCTATGTCTGGAGGTCTGCCGGAGTGGCGACGTTGGTGGTGGCCGGAGTCGGGCTCTTGGTCTCGGCGTTCGTCCCGATGGCCTACTGTCACTTCGGCTGCCCGACGGGTTGGCTGCTCGGGCTGATCCGCCGCCGTGAAACCGGGGGCCAGTCGCGGTGGGATGGACGGGACACTGCCGCGCTGCTGCTCCTGTTGTTGGCCCTTGGGCTGGATGCGGGGAAATCCGGCATCCAAGCCTGGCTGGGCCTCTGATCGTCGGCCCTGGGCGGGGCGAGATTGTTACTTGCGTTCCCTGCTCACCCTGGGAAGGTTGCGGGATCTAATGACAACCCGGGAATTCATTGACCATCTGCAGGCCCATCAAGACCTGCCACTGCTATTCCAGCTTCCCGACGGGGGACTCTTTCCCCGACATTTCCACATCACCGAAGTGGGCCATGTCCGGAAAAACTTCGTCGATTGCGGGGGGACGCGGCGCTCCGTGGAGAACTGCCTCCTACAGTGCTGGGTCGCCGATGACGTGGACCACCGGCTTCATGCGGGGAAACTGGCCCGGATTTTCAGCGCGGCCGGGGAGGTCCTGCCCCACGATGAATTGCCGGTGGAGATCGAATACGAGGAGGACGTGGTTTCCCAGTTCCCCGTGACCGGGGTCTCCGTCAGCGACGAAGCGCTCATTTTCCATCTCACTCTGAAACACACCGACTGCCTGGCGAAGGAACTGTGCCTGCCCGGAGGCTGCTGCCCCACGCCCGAAGGCGCTACCCAAGGGTGTTGTTGAAAGTCATCGTTCCGCCTGCTCCACCGATGTCCGACATGCCACGCGTTCTCATTCTCTGCACGGGGAATTCCTGCCGCAGCCACCTCGCAGAGGGCTTCCTGCGCTCCGTCGCGGGCGATCTCCTCGACGTCTGCAGTGCCGGTTCGGTGCCTGCCGGGTATGTTCATCCGCTGGCGGTCCGGGCGATGGCCGAGATCGGCATCGATCTGTCCGGTCACCAGTCGAAGCATCTCAATGAGTTCCTCGATCTGCCGGTCGAAACCGTCATCACGGTTTGTGGCAAGGCGGACCAGGTCTGCCCGATGTTTCCGGGGCAGGTCAACCGTCACCATTTCCCGTTCGATGATCCGGCGCATGCCGAAGGCAACGAGGAGGAGCAGTTGGCCGTCTTCCGCCGAGTCCGCGACGAGATCAGCGCTGTATTCGGTGCGTATGCCGCGGGACGGCGCGATGCTTTGGGTGGAACCTCCGCTTGAGGAAGCGCCAGAGTCGTGTTCTATTGCCGGGCGGTGACCGCCCTTCCTCTGATACCTGAATTTACCCTCCTAAGCCGGATCGGCGGAGGTTCGTATGGTGAGGTCTTCCTCGCGCGGAGTGTCACCGGTTCCCACCGGGCCGTCAAAATCGTGAGCCGGGAGGATTTCGAGCGGGACCGGACCTTCGAGCGGGAGTTTGAGGGCATCCAGAAATTTGAGAAAGTCTCACAGGATCATCCAGGCCTGATCGACGTCCTGCATGCCGGGCGAAATGACGCCGAAGGGTTCTACTACTACGTCATGGAGTTGGCCGATGACGAGGTCTCCGGGCGGATCATTGATCCGGAGCACTATTCGCCGCGGACACTCGCGAGTGATCTGAAGCATCGCCGGGCCCTCTCCGTGCGCGATTGCGCCCGGGTCGGCGCCATGCTGGCCGAGGCTCTGGGACATCTCCACGATGCCGGGCTGACTCACCGGGACGTGAAGCCCTCGAACATCATCTTCGTCCGGGGCGAGCCCAAGGTGGCCGACATCGGTCTCGTCGCTTCCACCGGACAGCGCACCTACGTGGGCACAGAAGGTTACGTTCCCCCCGAAGGTCCCGGCACCCCCTCGGCCGATCTCTATGGACTGTCCATGGTGCTTTACGAAATGCTGACCGGCAAAGACCGGCTCGAATTTCCCGAACTGCCGACCAATCTGCAGATCCCTCCGACGGTGAACCGCGACGAGTGGCGGGCCATGAATACCGCCATTTGCCGGGGCGGCTCCCCGGACCCGAAGAAGCGGTTCGCCAGTGGACGGGAAATGGCCGCGGCCCTGCGTCTTGCGGTGGGGGAGGCGTCACTTTCCGGAAAGCGTCCCCGGGGGCGCTCCGGACTCGGCTGGGCCGTGACCTTCGCGTTGGCGGGGGCCGGTGCCTATGCCGGCTATGGAGAATGGGCGAAACATCGGCATTCGGACTTGGGAACTACGCCTCCGCTTGCCGGGATTCCTCAGACAACCACGGCTCCCGTCCAGGAGGTGGTGACTCTTCCTCCGGAACCGGTCAAGGAACTGGCGAGGGAAGCGGTCAAAACGCTCGGTCCGACAGAAAAGCAGACCGTTCCTCCGGTTTCGCCGAATCCCTTGGTACCGGCGATTCCATCTCCGGATAATCCACCGACACCTCCCCCGGACGCGCCGCCGGAAATGGCGCGCCTCAAAATCGTGACCGCTCCGCCGGGCGCGCTCGTGATCCAGGATGGCAAGGAGATCATGCCCACCCCGACCCGGTATTTGAGTTTTCCTCCCGGTAAAGTGGTCTTGGAGGTGCGCCTCGAAGGCTACCATACTGCCAAACTCGAGATGGATCTCAAACCGGGCATTGAGACCACCCACCTCGATCTGCGCCCTGACCGGCGCCCCGTGGAGGGACAGCCGTGGACGGATTCGCTCGGCCTGAACTTTGAGTCCGAAGCCGGCCTCCACATCACCAGCACGGAGATCGGAGGCGAGGAATTTCGGCAATTCCTTGATGCCACCGGCATTCCGCTCGCCATGGTGGTCCATCAGGGAGTCGCCCTGGTGGATGATCCTGCGATGTGGGCCTTTTGTGATTGGCTGACGGAACGCGACCGGCAGGAAGGCTTTCTGGATGAAAACCATTTCCTGGCTCCCCAGCGCTCTGTCACCGAAGGGCTGGAAAAGTCCTTTTTTTGCCGCATTGAGGATCGTTTCGGGTCCCTTGCGGTCAATTCCGAGCCCTCCGGCGCGGAAGTCCGTTCCTCGCCCGATGGGGCCGTCATCGGACGAACCCCGCTCGTGCTCGACCACCATCGGTCTGGTCCCGTCAGCCTCTCCCTCCGGCTTCCGGGATTCCAGGCGCAGCCGCTGACTCCGCTCGTCTCCCCGTCGACGGTGACCCCGGTGGTCGTCCATCTGGATCGGGACGCCAGCCTCGTCTTCGGGGAGCCTTGGGAGAATGCGCTGGGGATGAAATTTGTCATCGTCGGGTCGTTCATGGCGAGCATCTGGGAGACCCGGGTTTCTGATTTCGCGGCCTATGCGGTCGCGGCAGGGATTCCTCCTCCGGAAGGGGAAGCCGGACCTGATCATCCCTCGGCGGGCGTCAATGTCATCGAGGCCCGGGCCTTCTGCGATTGGCTCACCAAGCGGGACCAGGAGGCCGGTCTCCTCGCTCCGACGCAGTCCTACCATCTGCCGACCGACTTGGAGTGGAGCGAGATGGCGGGCCTCACCGGTGAGACCGGGAATTCCCCGGAATCCCGCGAGGTTCGGTCCGGAGCTGGACCGGAACACTTTCCCTGGCAGGGTGGCTGGCCTCCTCCGAAAGGAGCCGGCAATTTTGCCGATGTTTCCGCCAGGAAAATGGTGAAATACATCATTCCCGGCTATGACGATGGCGCCATGAAAACCGCCCCGGTCGGCAGTTATGAGCCGAATGCGCTGGGGCTCTATGATCTCGCGGGCAATGTCTGGGAATGGGTCGATGATCCCTACGGCACCAGTGGCACCCTCCAGACCGTCCGGGGCGGAGCGTGGAATGTCGGCGAAAAAGACAATCTCCGCACGTCCTACCGGAATGCGGTGAAACCCCAGATTCACGAAGGCATTTATGGATTCCGCTGCGTGATCCGCCAAAAGGTGGGAGACTGAGCCTCCCCCGACCAGCATTTCAGACACCCATCATGATGAACGAAGACCAGATCAGGAAAAAACTCACCGAAGTCAAATACCCCGGGTTCAACCGCGACATTGTCTCATTCGGTCTTGTCAAAGAGATCCGTCCCGGTCCGGATCACAGCGTCACTGTCAAGATTGCCATTGCGACCCGCGATCCCCAGATTCCCGCGCAGATTTATTCGGAAGCCCGCATTGCCTTGGAGTCGATCGAGGGCATCGGCAAGATCGACATTGACATCGACATCCAGGAACCGCCCGCCGCGGTGCCTCAGGGGGGAGGGGAGTTTCAGCGTCTCGGCCTCCCCGGAGTGAGTCACATTGTGGCCGTTGCCAGCGGCAAGGGAGGGGTCGGCAAATCCACCGTGGCCTCCAATCTCGCGGTGGCCCTGCAGCGTCAGGGCGCCCGGGTCGGTCTCTGCGACTGCGACCTTTACGGTCCCAGCATGGCGCTCATGTTTGGCACCCGCGAGCAGCCCTACGCCGACGAAAACAACATCATCCAACCGGTCGAAGCCCACGGGGTAAAGCTCATGTCCATGGGGCTCCTCCTCGGCGATGAGGCTCCGGCGATTGTGCGGGGACCTCTTGCCACCCGCTACACCCAGCAGTTTCTCCGCCACACGCAGTGGGGGCAGTTGGACTATCTCATCCTCGATCTGCCGCCCGGCACCGGGGACATCCAGCTCACCATCGTGCAGACCGTGGCTCTCGACGGCGCCATCATCGTGACCACTCCGCAGGAGGTGGCTCTCATTGATGCCCGCAAGGCCGCCACCATGTTCCAGAAGGTCAACGTCACCATTCTCGGCCTGGTCGAGAACATGGCGTGGTTCGAGTGCGCTCATGGGGAAAGGTATGCGATTTTCGGAGAAGGCGGTGGTGCCCGTGAAGCAGCGCGGCTCGGGGTGCCGCTCCTCGGACAAATTCCCCTTGAGTCCGCCACCCGGGAGCGGGGGGATCTCGGCACGCCCGTGGCGCTCCTGCCGGAGTCGGAAAGCCCCGTCAGTGCGGCCTTCCATGATCTCGCCCGGAATCTCCTCGCCCGGGACTGAATGCCCTGCCGGGGCAGGCCCGGAAGGAAAAACGACGGGCGATCGCGAAACTTCCGGCGTGGTCGGGGGTTTCCCTTGCTGGAGCCGATTGCTGAGGTTCCGCACCCATCCCCCAAGTCATCCCACATCTACCCAGACCCATCCATGAAAACCAAGCTCACCTGGTTGACCATCACCCTCTGCGGGGGCTGCCTCGCTCTGGCCGAAGACGCCGTCAAACCCCGTCCCGAAGGAACACCTCCCGGAAAGCCCGGTGAGCGCCGCTTTGAAGGCGGACCCGGCGCCTTGTTTGAGAAGTTTGACAAGAACGGCGACAAGCAACTCTCCAAAGAGGAAGTTCCCGAAAAAGCGTGGGAATTCATCTCCAAAGCCGATGCCGACAAGAACAACCTCGTGACCCGTGAGGAACTGGAAAAGGCCGGCCCCGGGCGCAATGGCGGAGGCATGGATCCCAAGCAGCTTTTTGGCATGGCCGACAAGAACAAGGATGGCAAAATCACCCAGGACGAGGCCGGGGAACGCTGGGAACGTCTCGGCAAGCTCGACACCAATGGCGACAAGGCTGTCAGCCTGGAAGAATTCGGGAAGATCGCGGGCCGCCTCGGTGGTCCCGGCAGCCCGGGAGAAGGCGGTCGCGGCAATCCGGGAGAAATGTTTGCCCGGGCCGACAAAAACAACGACGGCAAGATCGGGAAAGAGGAAGTGCCCGCCGAAGTGTGGGAACGGATGAGCCGTCTCGACAAAAATTCCGATGGATTCGTCACCAAGGATGAACTCCCCGCTCCGGGGGCTGGCGGTCCAGGGGCGGCCGGTCGTCCCGGTGCTCCCGGAGCCGGCCCAGGAGGCATGTTCGGCCAGATGGACAAGAACAGTGACGGCAAGATCGCCAAGGAAGAGGTCGAAAATCCTGAAATGTGGACCCGCCTGCTCAAAGCGGACGACAATGGCGACGGACTGATCAGCCAGGAGGAATTGAAGGCCTCCTACGAAAAACGGCCCGGAGCCGCCGGACCGGAGAAAAAGCCGGCCGAGGCTCCTGCCAAGAAGGAAACCGCTGCCTGATTCGGCTTCCCCTTGGTGGAGAATCCTCCGCCGCAGCAATTTCACCCGATTCTCGCCCCTCAAGGGAAGAGGACCGGGTTTTTTGTTGCCTGATGGTTCCGCAATGGCAGAAGCTTAAAGAGGGGCGCGATTAAAATCGATCCGGTTCGATATTTTTCTTGATAGCGAGTAAAGAGTTCGCTAAATCTGGATTAAGGAGGGGAAAAGGGCTGCATTTGCAACCCTTTGTCCCCTCTATGATTTTTCTGAATCTCACATGAGTAGCCCTTCTCACCAACTGCGGTCCCATGCCGCGACGCCCCCGCTGGTCGGCAGCGGGATCTTGGCATACCGCCAGGAGTCCACCAAGAAAAACGCCCGAGCCATCGTCTGCGGGCGTCTTACCGGACCTTTGATGAGTCAATAACCATCCCTTATTCAGATCCCTCGCTGGGGATCCCTCTCCTCGATTCTGCAGGAGAGCCCGACTAAGCGACACCTTGACCAGGTGGACATTGACTCGCGGCGTCATCGACGTCGTTTCTCCCCAAGCCCGATGATCCTTCCGCAGCCTGCGTGGAGGGTCTTACCTTCCCGAGACAATCCCAGGTGGAGCTTCCCTCTCCCTGATTCTGTTTTTGGATAACGGGTCCCCGCAGGTGTTGTGCGGCTCTCTATTCCGTATCCCTTCAGATCCTGCGACTCCTGGTGTCGCGATCATTGCTAACGAATGATATTACCAAGTGGCCACTCCCCCAGCGGTCACCAGCTCCCCTTCACATGAAAAATATCACCTGCTTCCTGCGGCGTCAGACCCGGTTTCAAAAAGCCATTTTGTTGACGCTTCTGCCGGGACTTGCCATGGTCACCTCTCCGGTCCGCTCCAATCCTTCTGGAGGGCTTGTTGTCAACGGAAGCGCCACGATTGGGGATGGGCTGGGAGGCCATCTCTCGATCAACCAGCTGACCGACAAGGCGATCATCAACTGGGAGGACTTTTCCATTTCCGCCGGGGAGCTGACCCAGTTCATCCAGCCCGGATCGGGCAGCGCGGTTCTCAACCGCGTCGTCACCGGCAATCCTAGCGCCATTCACGGCGCGCTCCGGGCCAACGGCAAAGTCATGGTCATCAATCCCAATGGTATCCTGGTGGGGGCCGGGGGCACCATTGACGTGGGTGGTCTGGTGCTGTCGACGCTCGATGTCTCGGACGCGGATTTCCTCGGGGGAGGGGACATGCTGTTCAAAGGCAACACCAGCGCCGGGGTCGTGAACTACGGGCGCATCAATGCCGTCGGAGGTGATGTCTTCCTCATCGGCAAGAGCGTCACCAACACCGGGACTATCACTGCCACCAGCGGCACCGTAGGCTTGGCCGCCGGACAGGAAGTGCTCATTTCAGCCGCGCCGAACGCGGACGGCGAACGGGTCTTTGTTCGCACCACCTCTGGCTCCAGCGGTGGCACCGGAGTCGAGAATTCCGGCACCATTGAGGGCGCTTCAGTCGAACTGAAGGCCCACGGCAACATGTTCGCCTTGGCGATCAACAACAGCGGCACGATCAGGGCCACGGGCTCGGTCAGCAAGGGCGGCAAGGTCTTTCTGCGCGCTCCAGGCGGGCGGGTCGACAATTCCGGTTCCATCCGGGCCACTGTGCCCGGTGGCAACGGAGGGCGCATCCTGATTGAGGGCAGCATCGTCAACGCGGGCGGGACCATCAATGCGGACGGCGAAGGCTCGGGCGATGGAGGCCAGATCGAATTGCTCGGCGATCAAATCAATGTGCTCGCCGGTGCCAAGATCACCGCGAACGGCAAGAATGGCGGCACTGTCCAGTTGGGTGAAGTCGGCGTGACCCAGAGTGTCAATGTCGCGGGCGGCTCAGTGGTCAGCGCCAATGGCAGTTCCGGGCAAGGCGGCACGGTCAATATGCAGGCAGTGGCCATCAACGTGGCCGGAGGCGCCCAGATTTCGGCTGAGGGCACCACCAACGGTGGCACGATCCATATCGGCACGCCCGGATTCACTCAAACGGCCAACATTGCCACCGGGGCCACGCTGAGCGCGGCCGGCGGCACTGGCAACGGGGGGCGGGTCCTCGTCAATGGCGCCACCCTCGACGCGGCGGAAGGATCTTCCATCCTCGCCAATGGCTCCCAGGGGGGCGTGGTGCGCTTCAATGCCTCCCAGTCCGCCAGTGTGGCGGGGAATATTGCGGCCATCGGCGCCGTGAAAAACGGGGGAGCGATCGCGGTGAGCGGCAATCAGAGCGTGACCATCGGTAGCGGGGCGACCATCAACGCCCGAGGCGCCGTCAATGGGGGCTCTGTCCAGACCTACAGTGGCAGCGCCGGAATGGTCGCGGTCGACGGCACTTTGAAAGCTTCCGGGGAATCCGGGAAGGGTGGCTTGGTGGTGATCAAAGGCGGCACGGCGACGGAGATCGGCTCCAATGCCTTGGTGGAGATGAACCATGCCACCAACGGGGGGACGTTGTTGGTCGACACGGTCAACGGGGTCACCAATGTCGGAGGGACAGTCTCGGCGATCGGTCATGGCCCGACTGCCGCCAGGACCGTGACGGTCAAATTGCTTGGCAATGAAGTAAATCTGCTCTCGACGGCCTTGGTGGATGCCAGCAGTAGCTCGAGTGGTGGCACCATCTACGTCGGTGGGGGATTCCAGGGAGCCACTCTCGGGGTTCACAATGCCCTCAGCACCATGTTGGAAAATGGGGCGGTCCTGCGCAGTGACGCGCTGGAGAGTGGAGCCGGGGGTACTGTGGTCGTCTGGGCCAATGGAACCTCTGAGTTTCACGGCGTTGTTTCCGCCGAAGGCATCAGCCGAGGAGGTTTGGTCGAAGTGTCCGGGCGGCAGGGGCTGTTCTTCGATGGTGAGGTTTCGACGGTGGCATCCAACGGCAGTGCCGGGGTTCTCCTGCTGGATCCGACCAATTTTTCCATCTCCACCGCAGGAAGTTCAGCCACGAATCTCAACAACGGGACATTGCAGACCCAGTTGGCGTCCAACAACGTGGTGGTTTCGACGTTTGATGCCGGGGGGAGCGATCCTGGGCATCTCACAGTGACGGGCCGGGTGGCGTGGAATTCCGCCTTCGGCCTGACGCTGCTGGCTGAGGGTGACATCTATGTGGCCAACGATCTGGGCAACCGTGGATCGGGGGACGTGAACCTCGTCGCGGGTTGGAATTCCACCTCGCTGCCTTTGTCCACGATACTGGGAGGCGCGCCGTCGAGCACCCCGGGCTCCAACAGTCCCGCGTCGGCCGTGGACATGGACGCCTCCTATTTCGACACTGCCAATTTCGGCGCCGGAAACGGCAGTGTTTACATCGGGACGAGCGATGCCGGAGTGACGGGTGCCCGCACGACGGTAATCGTGGGCAGCCGGACCGGACAGACGAACGTGGCGGGCTTTGACGTCCGCGTTCTTGGGGGCGTGCAGTCCGACAACGAGAATCAGTATGCTCAGATCGGTTACGATCATGAGGATATCTCCAATTCTTATACTGATCCTGTGACGGGCCGGATCCGCGTTCAGGCGAAGAACGACGTGATTCTTCGGGGCGGCGAAGTAGGCGGATCCCTGTCAGGCGCGACCAATGGAGACTCCGGGGGGGCGGGGCGTTATGCCTACGGACACATTGGGCATGGGGGGAACTGGGGATCTTCGCGAATTTCCCTGGGAGGCGACATCATCGTTGAAGCCGGGCATGACGTGGATGGACAGGCAGGCACCAACCGTGATGCCAGCGTGCAGATCGGCCATGGAGGTTCCGCGTATGGGAGATACCACAATCCGAGTGGTATCAATTACACCAATGTTTCGGGAAACATCAAAGTGGTCGCCGGCAATGCGGTGAGCATGCGAGCCGGGACGGGGAATGTTGCCTACGCCATGATCGGCCATGGAGGAAGGGAATTCCGGCCCACGGCGGGGATTGGCAATATCGCCGTCACTGCTGGAGCGGGTGGAGTCACCCTAAAAGGAGGCACCGGCGTTTATGACGCGAATTTTGCCATGATTGGCCACGGCGGGTATTCATCATACATTGCTAATGATTCCGGTGCTGGCGACGCGACCCCTTTCCGTGATTTTTCGAAAGTCGGTTACACTGGAACCATTGATGTGACAACGATCGGAGGCGGTGATATCGACATTTTGGGCCAAGGTGGGGACGATGGTTTTGCCATGATCGGCCATGGGGGATGGGATAGTGACGGGAACCATGGGGGTTCTCCTGAAGATGGAAAAATCACGGTCAGTTCGTCGGGAGCCCTGGTCCTCAATGCGGCCCTTGGTGGCGCCGTCACCACCTGGGGCGAGGATGACGGGTTCGCCCAGATCGGACACGGAGGGC
>JADZAX010000541.1 GCA_020852405.1 Verrucomicrobiales bacterium | reverse complement strand
TGAGTCAGAGATGTTCAATCCCGTGGACTTGAAATCCGGAACTTACGATTCGGTCGATCCTAGCAGGATCCAGGCCCAGTTGCACAAATTGGTGAGTCCGGCTGAATTGCCTCCCATTTTCTTGATGAATTGGCTTGTAACTATCGAGGAAATTCACTAAAAATTTTAATTTAAATAATTGCCATAATTAAATGCTTTGGTATACTCTCGACAGCCAAAGCTCTAATTATGAAGCCCAGTGTAACCATTGAAGAAGGTATGGAAATCGGGTATGAAGGTGCCCGGTGGCGGGGCCGACAGGCCGTTCGCCTTGCCAAAGCCCCCGATGCGATTCATCTTGAGCCAGGCAGGCATCTCCTGCTGGCCCGCAATGGACGGGGCAAAACGACGTTGCTCAAGACGCTCGCCAACCTCATCCCGGCCATGGCGGGGGTCTTCTCGGTGGGAGGACGACGTCAGTATGTCGATGAGGAGCTGCGGTTTGACCCGGAACTGACTTCCCGGCAGATCTTCCGTTCCTTCTTCCAGAATGGACTCTTCAAGACTTCTCTCTCCTTCGCGGAGCGCATGGAGTTGGACGTCGGCAAGCAGTACGGCAAACTTTCCAAAGGAAACCGGCAGAAGGTCGCCCTCATTCTCGCGGAGACCCGGGCCAGCGATGGGGAAGGTCATGTCCTCCTCCTCGACGAACCCTTTTCGGGATTGGACTTCCATGTCCGCAACGAGGTGGATGCGATCTGGACGGAAAACCAGGAAAACGTTCTCAGACTGGTTTGCGTGCATCCCGATGAGCCCACCTTGCAGGCTGAAAGCGCATTGCTGATCAGCGAGGGGCGCATCCAGCAACACCATGCCGCCGGTGGCTGGGTCGACTGGATGGAAACCCGCAAAACTCTGAACTGAAATCCTCCCCACATTCCCTCTCACACACCATGAGCCTTTTTCGACTTTCTTTCACCACGCTGCTGGCCCGCAAGACGTTTGCGGTCTTTGTCGTGCTGCTTCTCGTGGCTCCGGTCATGCTGCCGCTCATCACTCCCCATGAGATGCGCCCCTCGTTGCTGGAGCCCGCCCGGGCCCAGACGGCCTGGATGGTGCTGTGGGTCGTGGCCCTGGGGTGGGTCTTTTTCCAGGGGGCTTCGCTAGGGGACCGTTGGGCCTCCCACGGCGTGCTGGAATATCTCCGCACCCTCGGCAGTGGCCCTCTGGCGCAGCTGGGGCAGGTCTGGCTGAGCTGTGTTGTCTACTTCCTTGTTTTTCTCGCCGTGGCGCTCGGAATCTGCCTGTTCACAGCCATGCCAGCTCATCCCGACGAATCGAAGATGTGGATCGCGACGAACTTCCAGTATGCGTTTCTCTGTTTTCTGGTGGTTGGGCCACTCCTGCTGCTGGCGATCGCGCTTGGGACCCGGCTCAATGCCGCCGCCGCCTACGTCATCACGCTGGGCCTGGCCGCCTATGGACTCTTCGGCATCAGCCATCTCAACTTTTTCCTTTCCCAAAGCGGCAGCCCATTTCTGGACTTCCTCTATGTGATCTCACCCCATTTTCCTCTCGCTGAAATGACCCCCCGGCTGTACTTCAAGCTCGGCGCGCTTTCGGCGGAGTCCTTCGGTCAGGTCTCGCTCTACCTCGGCGGGGTGGGGGCGATCATCACCGGAGTCTCGATGCTGCTTTTCCGCTCCAAGAAATGAAAACCCTCGCACTGAGTCTCATCGGGGGTGGCTTGTTGGCCGCCGCGTTCGGGTTTTCCGGCCTTCGCCAGAACGGAGTGGACCATCCTCATGGGAATCCGTTCGCCATCGAGCGGAGTGGCTATGGCATGACTTTGGCCAGGCTCTCCCAGGACACGGTCAACACCGTGTGGCACCTCGGTGTCGAAGGGGTGGCTCCTCACGGGGATGGTGATCATGACCATGAAGGAGAAGGTCACGACGAACATGATGACGCGGAGGCGGGGCATGACGATCATGATGAAGCCGCTGAAGGGCACGGGAAGCATGATGAGAAGGATCAGGCTCTGGCGGCGGCTCCTGCCTCCGCGGACCCGGAAGCGGCCCGGCTGGAGCGTCTCCACGATGCCCTGCACGGACACAAAAAAGGTGCCGGACACGACTGTGACGATGAGGATTGCCCTTTCCATCAGCATGGCGAGCACTGCCATCACGAGGAAGTGACTCACGATCACCTTACCGAGGCCAAGGATTTCCTCTGGGATCTCAGCAAAACTGTCCGCTATGGCCGGACCAACACCCGCCCGATTTCCGAGGCCCACCGGCTCTCGGTGGCGGGGGATATCGAGGAGATGCTCCTGCGCGCCTACCGCATGGATCCCTCGGACTATGGTGTTTACAATTCCTACTTCCTTTTCCTGACCATCAATGACCTGCGGGCGACCCCGGTGGCTCGTGAACAGGCCCGGAAGATTTCGAACAACACCATTGGGGAAGCCTTCGCCCAGAAGGAGGATCCAGCGGCCTGGCTCACGGCCTCGGGTGCGGTGCTCAATCTCTTTTTCCTCGATCTCGAAGACGGCAAGCAGGTCGGCAAGCCCATGGCCCGTGAGGCCGTCAACGAATACAAGCAGAAGATGGGATACTGCCTGCAGCAATATGCCGTTCTGAAGCGGGAAGCGGACCGGGATGGTCGTTGGGAACTTCTCTCCGCGGATCTCCAGAAACAGATCCTGGAGCGCGAACTCTTCAACCGCCGCACCTTTGCTCAATTTGACGCGATGCTGGAACGCAGCTCCCCACCGGGGGGCACTCCTGGCCAGATTTCAGAACAGCCGTCTTCCCCGGGGAGCGCCGTGACCTCGAAATCGGACGTTGAAGACAACTGAGGATATTTCTGCAGACGATTGCCAGGGGCCGTTCCGCCTCCGGACTTTTGCCATCCCCGTCATGCACGCCCGGCGTTTTCTTCCACACAGGCCGCCTCAAAGCAGGGCCATGACGCTGATTGAGGTGACCCTGGTGATCATGGTTCTCCTGGGATTGGTGGGGATCCTGTTTTGGGGCGGACAGGCTTTCAAAGAGGCGGCGCAGCGGCAAACCTGTGTCATGAACATCGCCCAAGCCCAGAAGGCGATGCGGAGTTACCAGAACATGAACGATCTGAGGGTGGGGGATCCTTTGCCTGGCAATGCCATCATCGGGGCAAGCCGGTTTTTTGAACATTCTCCGAGGTGTCCCGACGTCGAGGGGACTTATCAGTGGCTCTCCACCATCCCTGCGGCTGGCACGGCGTGTTTGATTTGTGATTTGGCCCTCACCAAGCAACACGCGCCCAAGAGCACGACCGGTTGGTGATCCGGAGTAATTAATTTTTGCGG
>JADZAX010000540.1 GCA_020852405.1 Verrucomicrobiales bacterium | reverse complement strand
GAGCACCCTGGGATATTCAGGAACCCTCCACCAAGCCAAGACCACTTCCGAAGGTCTTTACCTGGTCAACTCGGCCCTGATCGTCAATGGCACCTTGAATGCCAATGAGACCGTCAATCTGGCCAATCATTGGGCCGCCAAACTCCTCCGGGAAGCCCCCGTTGCGACCGTGCCGGGGACCTGTTGTGTCTGCGGAACGACAGAGAGCCCCGTGGTTGGCCAGGGCACCGATTTTGAATACGACACGACCGAAGAGGAATTTGCCGCCAAGCGTTGCGACTGCGGGGTCCTCTATCTGGACAAGCGCCCAGCCGAATCGGAACTGGGCCGGATTTATCCAAAGTCCTACCATGCGTATGATTTTTCCGAGCAGTCTTTCGGACTGGTCTTCCGGGTCCGGCGGAAGCTGGAAGGACAAAGGCTCCTCAAGGTGCTCGGCCCACTCCCCGGAGATGCCCGGATTCTCGATGTGGGCTGTGGTGATGGATTCCATCTTTCGCTCCTTCGGGAAGAGGGCCCAGCCGGCTGGAGCCTTTGTGGAGTGGACTCCGATGCCAGGGCGGTGGCCGTGGCACGCCAGCACGGCCTCGATGTCCGGGAAGGATTCCTCGAAAACCAGAACTTTTCTCCGGCATCCTGCGACGTGGTGCTGCTGATCATGACCATCGAACACCTCGCCGAACCTGCCGCCATGCTGCGCCAGATTGCCGGCCTTCTCAAACCGGGAGGACGTGTGGTCATTGTCACGGACCGTGCCGATTCGCTGGATCAACGGATCTTTGGCGGACGGTATTGGGGTGGCTATCATTTTCCACGGCACTGGTCCCTCTTCACCGCTGGATCTCTGGCCACTCTCGCAGAGCAATGCGGCCTCGACGTCGTGCGCATCGGAACTCTGCTCTCACCGGTGAACTGGGTCTACTCGGTGCGGAATTGGCTGGTCGAGAAAGAGGCCCCAGCGTGGCTGGTCCAGCGCTTCAGTCTCCAGGCTCCCGTGATGTTGGGAGTATTCACCCTCGTCGACGGTTTTCTCAACCTGTTTGGCCGGGGATCCATCCTCCAAGTCGTGCTGGAGCGTCCCCACGACAACAAATCATGAATGTTCTGATCCCATCCCCCAAGCCGGTCGCCGTGGTCGGCGGCGGCATCGCCGGTCTCTCCGCAGCCCGTCGCCTCCGCGAGCATGGCGTGCCGGTCGTCCTCTTCGAAGGCAGCGATCGTGTCGCTGGACTGGCCCGCAGTTTTCAGGATGATAGCGGATTCACGTTCGACTTTGGCGCGCATTTCATCACCAACCGGCTCGCCAAATGTGTCGGCATCGAAAAGGAATGCCGCGATGTGAAATACTACGGTGAGTCCGTCCTTGTCCACGGCAAGCTCTATCCGTATCCGTTCGGCTTGGTGGGCAATCCCCGCTATCTCTCCAGCGCGTTCCTGTCGAGAGCCCGCGGCCTGTTCGAGAAAGCACCGGCCGAATCGGCCGCGGACTGGTTTGCCCGGGCCTATGGCTCAGCCATGGCGGACGAGATCGCGATCCCCCTGGTGGAGGCCTGGTCCGGCACCGCGGCTTCGGATCTGGCGCCTTCGGTCGGTGACAAACTCGGCGCCAGCAGCATTGCGAAAGTGCTTTGGCTCCGCGCGGCCGGTCGGCTGCAGAACAAGGCAATCGCCAACGGCTACTGCTCCGAACTGCCTGAAAGCGCGCAGGTCTGGCATGTCTACCCTGAGAAGGGCGTGGCCCGGGTCTGTGAAAAGCTCGCCGAGGAAATGACGGAGGTGATCCAACTCAATTCCAAGGTGGAAAGCATCCAGGTCCGTGATGAGCAGGTCCGCAGTGTGGTCGTGAACGGACGCGAAATCGAGGTCTCCACGGTCATCAGCACCGCGCCGATCAATCTTCTGCCCCGCCTTGTCCAGGGCACCGACAGCCTGACGGATCTGGCGGAATTCCGCTTCAAGCCGATGGTCCTGGTGAATGTCATGCTGGAAGGCCGCCACCTTCTTCCGAACACCGTGCTTTGGCTGCCCGAAAAGAAATTTCCTTTCTTCCGGCTCACCGAAGCGCCCTGGTCCATGCCCTGGCTCGCACCGGAAGGCAAAACCATCATCACCTGCGACATCGGAGCGGACGTCGGTGACGAGATCTGGACACGCACCGATGAGGAACTGGGAGAATTCTGCCTCGATCATCTCGAAGAGATCATCCCCGGCGTCCGCCAACGCTACCTGGGGGTGCGGGCCCTGCGCACCCCGATCGCCTACCCCATTTTCCTGCGCAAATACGAGGAACGTCGCCTCAGTGTGACCCAGGACACCGGGATCGCGGGACTGCACAGTGTCGGCCGCAATGGCGGCTTTGATCATCTCCCGATGGAGGACGCCTACCACCGGACCCTGCGCCGCGTTGACCGTCTTACCGCCGCCCTTTCCGCCTGAAGATTCCCGTTTCCAGAAAACCCACCGCCATGCCACTTGCCAGTCTATCGCTCGATCTCGACAACCAGTGGTCCTACATGAAAACTCATGGGGACCCGGGATGGGACAGCTTCCCCACCTATCTCGATACGGTGATTCCCCGCTATCTCGGACTGATGTCCGATCTGGAAGTCAGCACCACGGTTTTCATTGTCGGGCAGGATGCCGCCCTGGAGAAAAACCACGCCGCCTTGAGCCAGATTCCCGCCGCTGGTCATGAAGTGGGCAACCATTCCTTCCATCATGAACCCTGGCTCCACCTTTACACGGATGAGGAGGTGCTCCAGGAAATCTGCAAGGCCGAGGAAGCCATCGAAAAGGCCACCGGCCGACGGCCGCGGGGATGGCGGGGACCGGGTTTCAGCTTTTCCCCGACCGTGCTCCGCACGCTCGCGGAACGCGGCTATCTCTATGACGCATCGACCTTTCCGACGTATCTCGGCCCTCTTGCGCGCGCCTACTATTTCATGCGCAGCGGGCTGAAGCGCGAGGAGAAAGCCAACCGGAAACAGTTGTTCGGCAAGTGGACCGAAGGACGCCGATCCCTTCATCCCTACCGGTGGCAGTTCGGTTCACATCGCCTGCTGGAGATCCCGGTCACCACGATGCCATTGTTCAAATCACCTTTCCATCTCAGTTACCTCCTTTACCTCGCCACTTTCTCCACGACCCTCGCGGAAACCTATTTGAAAACGGCCCTGGCCCTCTGCCGTGCCACCGGAATAGAGCCTTCCTACCTCCTGCATCCGCTTGATTTCCTGGGCTGTGACGACTGCCCGGATTTGGCGTTCTTTCCGGCGATGACCCGGCCGGGGTCTTGGAAAATGGCCCAGTCCCGCAAATTCCTGGGTCTCCTGTCGGAACGCTTCGAACTGGTCAGCATGGAAACCCACGCCCAATCGATCCTGCGAGCCCAAGGCAGGACACCGGAAGCGGCCCTGCGCGTGGTCACCGCCTGAGCAGGCGGGTCGGCGCCTGCGACGGTATCAAACCATAATGTCCTTCACCACATTCCCGGCAATGTCGGTGAGACGGAAATCTCGTCCGGCATAACGGTAGGTCAGCCGTTCATGGTCCATTCCGAGGAGGTGGAGCAGGGTGGCATGCAAATCGTGGATGTGGACTTTGTCCTCCTCAGCGTAGTAGCCGTAGTCATCGGTGGAACCGTAGGCAATTCCCGGTTTCACACCGCCACCCGCCATCCACATGGTGAATCCATGGGGATTGTGATCCCGGCCATCGGTTCCCTGGGCGGTGGGGGTCCTGCCGAACTCCCCGCCCCAGAGAACCAGAGTGTCCTCCAGCAGCCCCCGGCTTTTCAAATCGCGAAGAAACCCGGCGATGGGTTTGTCAACTTCCGAGGCGTTTTTGGTGTGACCTTTGTAGAGATTGCCATGCTGGTCCCACTGAACCTCGCTGTCGCTGTGGGTCACCTGGACAAAGCGCACGCCACGCTCCAGAAACCGCCTCGCCATGAGACATTGACGGCCGAAATCCTCGGTGACGGGATCATCCATGCCATACAGTCGACGGGTCACCTGCGATTCTGAAGACAGATCCTGGGCTTCGGGCATGGCCGATTGCATCCGGTAGGCGAGCTCGAAGCTCTGGATGCGGCCTTCCAAGGCCCGGTCCTCCCCCGTCAACTCCAGGTGATCCCGGTTCATCCCGGCGATCAGATCGAGTTGGCGGCGCTGGACATCCCCGCTAACGCGACTGTTGTGAATGTAACGCACTTCTGCCTTGGCGGATCCAACACTGGCATTGCCGATCGGAGTGCCCTGACAACGGGCCGGCAAAAAGGCCGCTCCCCAGTTGTTGACGCCTCCATGGGCGAGGGTCGGACAAATGGTGATGAACCCCGGTAGATTTTCATTCTCGCTGCCGAGTCCGTAGACAACCCAGGATCCCATGCTGGGCCGGACAAAGGTGTCGCTCCCGGTGTGCAACTTGAGCAGGGCCCCTCCGTGGGCGGGATTGGTTCCGTGAAGGGAACGCACGATACAAAGGTCGTCCACACAGCGGGCGACATGGGGGAACAGATCACTCACCGCCAACCCGCTTTGGCCGTACTGGCGGAATTTCCAAGGGGAACGGAGCAACGAACCAGCCTTGGCAAAGGTCACCCGTGGCAGATCATAGGGAAAGGGCTTGCCGCTGTCACGATCCAGCAGCGGTTTGGGGTCGAAGGTGTCGACATGGCTGGGACCGCCCTTCATGAAGAGAAAGACAACGCGTTTCGCCCGGGGCCGCAGATGGGCGCGTGCCAACGGGTCCGCGGCACGCTGTTCCGCCCCCAGTAGGGCGGACAGGGCGAAGTATCCAAACCCGCCCGCGGCGCTCTGTAGGAGCCGACGCCGCCCCGGAAACGGAAATGATTCTGCGGATCCTTTCATCTCAGGTAGAGGAATTCGTTTGAGGCCAGGAGGCTGTGACAAAAGAGCCGCCAAGCCGCGCCATCCGTCGCCGCCTCGGGATTCGAGGCCCCGGTGACGGAAAGATCGGACGGTTCGGACAACAGGTAGTCCATGACGCGTCCGATCTCCGAGGGACGGG
>JADZAX010000539.1 GCA_020852405.1 Verrucomicrobiales bacterium | reverse complement strand
CCCAGCCACTGCGCATCGGTGTGGTACCAGATCGACTTGGGGAGTTGAGGATCGGTTTGCTTCCAGGCCTCATCCGAGAATATCCGGGTGGCACTGCGGCAGTCTTCAGGGAGGTCATACCAAGAGCCTCCACGGGCAACTCTGGGATAGATGGTCTTGGGCTTGTTGAAAGGGTTCAACTCGGTTTTGCCGGAGGCTCTGGTTTTGTAGGCATCCGGGCTGTATTGATCGAGGCACCATTCCAACACATTGCCGTGCATGTCGTAAAGTCCCCATGGATTCGGTTTTTTGGTTCCCACCTTGGCGTAGGCATCGGCATTGAACACCGCATAGTCCCCGAGGTTGGAGGCATCATCGCCAAAGGAGTAGGCCGTGGTGGTGCCGGCGCGGCAAGCGTATTCCCACTCGGCTTCTGTGGGCAGCCGGTAATAATGTCCAGTTTGTGCACTGAGCCATTCACAAAACTTCAGGGCTGCATGTTCCGTCATCGAAATGGCAGGATAACCGGTGGTGCCCATGCCGAAACTCATTTCCGTGTAAGGAGTCGTGGGGCTGGAGACGATACTGACCGGTTCGCCTTCGGCGTTGATTTTTTGCGGTGATCCGTCCTTGTTCCGCGGCACATCAGTGATCATGAAGGGCTCGTACATGTCCCAGGTAACTTCGAATTTTCCCATCCAGAAGGGGTCAATTTTGGCCTTGAACTGCGGGGATTCGTCCGGTTTGTGAGCTTTTTCAGTTTCCGGGCTGCCCATGGTGAACTCGCCACCGGGGATGACCACCATTTCAAAATTGACTCCGGTTTTGGAGATAGTTCCCGTGTAAGGTTTCATGTCCGATTCAGATTTCTCAGTGCTCGTTTTTTCAATGAGCTCACGGACTTTTTTGATCAGGTCGATATCATCTTTGGGGCCTTCATCGCCTCCACCGGAAAGAACAAATCCATCCGGCCATACCGCTCCTTGGGCGGTCCACCGCCGCAGGGTGTCCATCTCACTGGGATTGAAAGGTCCGCCTCGCTTCAGCAGTGGAAGCACGTGGTCCATGAAAAAGACCCGCGGAGTGTCCACCAAAACGACGCCATCGGGCCAATTGGCTCCGTCGGCGATCCACTTCTTGATGACTTCGGTCTGGAGCTTCGACAACTGCTTGCCTTTCTTGGGAGGCATCACCAGATCATCATCCGGTGGCAGAATAATGGTCGTGTAAATCGCGCTTTCGTCAGGCTTGCCCGGGGTCACGCCAGGACCGTTTTCGTTGCCCTTGAAGGCGTCAGCTTTGGCGTCAATTCTGAAGTCTCCTTTTTGTTCTTTGGGGCCATGGCAGTGCACACATCCCGATTCCAGGATGGGTTTCACATCCCGCAGGAAATCCACTTGTTCAATGGCCGGGGCGGATGCCTGAGCCCGGAGTCCCACAGGCAGGGCACAAGCGAAGAAAAAAAGCGCGGCGGCGGTGAGGGGAGGTCTTCTCATCATAGGAATTCTAAAAAAAACGTCAGCCTGCCATTTATCTCCAAAAGCCGATCTGTGCAACCGTGGAATGCGCCAACTTCCATCCCGTGATTGGGGGAAGAGCAGGGCTTGAAGGGATCATCCGACACCAGAATCGAACTCACTCTCCCACTTGCGAAGGCGGCGGTCCAAAAAGAAGGGGACGAACGGGAGCAACGCGGCGATGAACAGGCCCGCCGTCCTTGCCAATGGCCATTTGGCAGCCAAATGGGCCCGCAAAAGAGCTCCACAGAAAAGGATGAAAAGGATTCCGTGGCACCACCCGACATATCGGACCGCCATAGGCTGCGCGGCTAGATATTTGAGAGGCATGGCAATGAAGAGCAAAACCAAAAAAGAAACCGCTTCGACAAACGTGATGCGTCGAAGGAACTGAATGGGATTCTGGCGTTGCATGACTGAAGAATGACCTTTTCTCCCTGGACCTTTCGGCTGCCCTCGCTCGCCAACTCAAGCCGACACTCCAAATAGAGCACCGATGCCGGCAGTGGCTGCCATAGCCAGAGCCCCCCAAAATGTGACCCGAACCACTGCCCTGAGGATCGGAGCGCCCCCGGCTCCGGCAGAGATGCCTCCCAAGAGGGCGAGAAATCCCAGGGAAGTCAAAGAAACGATTGGCACAATCTGCTTTTCAGGGCAGAGAAAAGCGGCCAGCAGCGGGAGCGCGGCACCCACCGCGAAGGTCGATGCCGAAGCCAAGGCGGCTTGAACCGGTCTGGCACTCAAGGCTTCGGAAATCCCCAGTTCGTCCCGGGCGTGGGCCCCCAAGGCGTCGTGCTTTGTCAATTGTTGCGCGACTTGCTTTGCCAGGGCCGCATCCAATCCGCGTTGGATATAAATTCGGGTCAATTCTTCGAGTTCGGCTTGGGGAGTCGTGGCCAGCTCCAGCCGTTCTTTGGCCAAATCGGCACGTTCCGTGTCAGCCTGGGAACTGACTGACACGTATTCTCCAGCGGCCATCGACATCGCCCCAGCCACCAATCCCGCCACTCCCGCGACCATGATGCTGCCCCGGGAAGCTTCAGCTGCGGCCACTCCCACGAGGAGACTGGCCGTGGAAACGATGCCATCGTTGGCTCCCAACACAGAGGCGCGCAACCATCCGATTCGCTCGGTACGATGAAATTCGGAATGTCGGATCACAAGGATGGCCCAGTCTAACTCCAGACTCGGCTTCTGGCGAAACTTAGTTCGCCGCAAACGAAAAAAATGAGGAAGTCAGCCGTTCAATAAAGAAGATCGGCAAAGGCCTTGTCGTCCAATTGGGACGGATCGGTGACAGCCATGAGCGCTCCGAGATATTCGACGGAATGCACTTCTTCCACAATGGAAAAATCGGAAATGGTGGCTTCCGGTTGGGAAGTGCCCACGGCAACGCCCTGATCCACTGGTTGGTTGGAAGAATGCATCAACCAAAATGCCGCTGTGAGTGCCGCCACAGCTGCACCGGCACCCAGCAAAGGGAGCGGCCGGTGAAAGAACTTCTGCCAGAATTCAGCCCAGCCGGAGCGCTCCTGCGACATTCCGCGAATCTCCCGCAAGATGTTGCGGGAGAACATCGGCGAAGGTTTCACACTCCGTGCGTTCAGCAACAATTGCCATGCTGGATCCTGATGTTCTGGCGTTTCCATGATGAAAGATTTGGTGCTCAGGAATTGAAACACCAGAGTGGAACCCGGGTTGCAAAAAAAGTCCGATCCCGGGATTTTCAGGTCTGGGGAGAGTCGATAAATCCTTCCAAATGTCGGATCCGTGTGGGATGCCGCATTTTTCGCAAAGCTTTGGCTTCGATTTGGCGGATCCGTTCGCGGGTCACACAGAACTCCCGGCCAACTTCCTCCAGGGTCCTGCTGCACCCATCCACCAGCCCGAAGCGCTGTTCGAGAACGGCGCGCTCCCTTTCATTCAAGGTATCAAGGACATGGCGGATTTTGTCCTTTAGCAGATTCATGGAAGTCACATCGCTGGGATCTTCCGCGTCTTTGTCCTCGATGAAATCACCGAATAAGGTTTCGGCTCCTTCTCCGACCGGGGCCTGCAGTGAAACCGGTTGCTGCGCCATTTTGAGCATGGAGCGGACGCGTTCCGCCGGAAGGTGCAGTTCCTCGGCGATTTCCTCCGGGGTGGGGTCGTGCCCGAATTCCTGCACCAACTGCTTTTGAACGCGGAGCAACTTGTTGATGGTCTCCACCATGTGGACCGGAATCCGGATGGTCCGGGCCTGGTCGGCAATAGAGCGGGTGATCGCCTGACGGATCCACCAAGTGGCGTAGGTGGAGAATTTGTAGCCCCTGCGGTATTCGAATTTCTCGACGGCCTTCATCAGGCCCATGTTGCCTTCTTGAATCAAATCGAGAAAGGAGAGCCCGCGGTTGGTGTATTTTTTGGCAATGGAGATGACCAACCGCAGGTTGGCTTCGACCATTTCTTCCTTGGCCTTGCGGGAGTCCGCGGTGCGGTTCTTCAATTCCGAATAGGCGGAAAGATACTCCGCCGGAGTCATCCAAACTTCAGCGAGGAATTCTTCGTCCGAAATCCGGTTGCCATGAGCTTGGGTGGCTTTGGTGGCGTATTCGTCGCAAACCTGCACGAGATCATCGGCGATATGGGTTTTGAAAGCCAGCTTCAGGTAAGTCTTGTGAAGTGCGGTAAAAGCTTTTTCCAAGGTTTCGCTGCCTGGGGAGGAAGATGTCTGGCCGACCACGCGGGCGGCAATGACTTCATCCACGATGCCGCATTGATCGGCCACATTGTCACAAAGTTTTCCCAGATTCTTGATGAAGCGGTTCCGGTTCTCCACTTTGCGGTCGGCAATGATCCGGTCGAACCTCTCACTGCCGTCAATCAGGCCCCGCACCAAATTCAAATAGGTTTCTGCCACAAAGCGGAACCGGCTGAAAAGCTTTTCCACCGAAGTTTCCGACTTTTCAATGCGTTTGGAAATGGTGACTTCCTGCTCCCTTGTCAAAAGGGGGACGCGACCCATCTGCTTGAGATAAATCCGGACCGGATCATCGAGAATGTCCAGCTTGCTGACTTCTTCGTCATCGACCGGCACCATTGCGCGTTCGATGGCAGCTTCCGATACTTGTGTGATGGCTGCCGGAGCATCATCAGGTGCGGACTCGATCACCTCCACTTCAACTGCCAACAAGCGCTGAATGACTTCATCCGCCGTCGCCGGATTGAGGGCCTCGTCACCGAGGACCTCGCTCAAGTCATCATAGGTGACAAAGCCCTGCTCCTTCGAGAGATCGATGAGTTCTTTGATCGCGGCAGAAATGCCCGGAACTTCGAACGAGGCCTCCGCGTCAGACGGCGCCCGAAGGTCTCTCGGGGCATTGGTTTTCCGCCGGCGGCGCTTGGCATCTTTGGGGGCGCCAGACTCCGCGGAACCGCTCAGCGGGTCTTCCTCGGTGGCAAGGAGGATGTCTTCGGGAATGCCTGACGATGATACCATAGGGAAGCGGAAAAGACGCGACCGGGGGAGGAACGAAACAACGGGTGTCGCGACAGACCGCAGCCGTGCTAGGAAGCCGGGGGAACATGCCTCAGACGGTTCTGGAGGTCAAGAAGTTCTTTGGTCAGGCGCTGGGCCTCAATTTGGGAAATGGCAGGATCTTTGAGGCGCGCCGTCAGCTCCCGTTTCCGGTTCTGCAGGGCCTCTCGACCCAGGTCTGCCAGCATCAGTTCAGCTTCGTCTCCGGCTCCCTCCGGCAACTCCTGACTAAGAAGCAGAGTGAGACTGCTTCTTTCGTTGTCGTCCAGGGTGGAAAGAAACGCCGGGACACTGGATGCCTGCCCGGGATTGATCCGGGCCTGCCATAATTTCACGAGCACCTCTGTTTCAGGGACTTGTTCCAGAAAATCCGGTGGCGGTTGGGAGCACAACCTGTCGCGCGCCGCCGCATCGGTCAGCAGAATCTGGCAAAGATACCTGATGGTCCGGTTTCGGATGGTCACAGGTCTTGCATTGGAGACGGTGGCGGAGTTCCGGGCTCCATCATCTTTGGTGAGAGCTTTGTCACGGCGTGCCGTTGCTTTGTCGGACCGATCGAGCCCTCGTTTGGCTTCGGCAACATGTTGCCGGATTTCCGTTTCGGCGACCCCGAGCCGTGTGGAAACTCTCAAAATGAGGGAATCCTGAAGCATTTTTTCTTTCACCCGGGCGACCAACGCGGAAAGATCTTTGGCAAATTGGTGACGCTCGCGGAGGGAGGTCAGATCCACGGTTCGTGACCGTTGATCGATCTGGAAATCAAAAAACTCGGGGGCGTTGGCGACCAATTCCCGGAGAGCTTCCGGACCGGCATTCCGGACCAGAGAGTCGGGATCTTCTCCCGGAGGCAGTTCCGCGATGCGGACCAAAATGCCGGCGGAGGCCAGCAATTCGAAGGTCCGCACCGCTGCTTTTTGCCCGGCGGTGTCGGAGTCGAAGACCAGCACGGCTTCTTCCGTCAGCCTTTTCAAAAGACGCGCATGGTCTTCCGTAAAAGCGGTTCCGAGGGGAGCCACCATGTTTTGGACCCCGGCTTCAAAGCAAGTGATGAGGTCCATTTGCCCTTCACAGAGCAAGACGCGGCCTTCGTGGAGGATGGATCGTTTGGTTTTGTCCAAACCGAAAAAGGTTTTGG
>JADZAX010000538.1 GCA_020852405.1 Verrucomicrobiales bacterium | reverse complement strand
CCTGTCGAGGCACCCATGAACATGACACTCATGCCGTTGTCAAGACGCCCATCCGTGGCCTGGAGGCGCTTGTGATTGTAGGCATCCTGGTTCATCACCGCGCAGAGCACGTCAATGATCTCGGCATCACTGATCGGGCCATAGGCGGCGAGACGGAGATCCGTGTCCGAATCGCTCTCCCCGCCCAGCCCCATGATGACATGGGCGACGGTGCGCTTGTAGAGCTCATACTGGGCCTCGTCCTTCTCCTTGAGAGCGGTGAGGCGCTGGAGGCCTTCGGCCCGCATCTGGGCGGCCTTGCCGTAGAGACGGTCGGCCTTGCGGTGGTAGATGGGACGCATGTAGGCCTCGGTCACGGACGCGACCGCGCGAAGAATGGATTTCTCCCCACAACCGGCGCAGGCCCCGTCCCCAGAAACGAGGGCTTCATAGTTGCGCCGCACCATGAGGTGATTGCGCAGGGCGGCCGCCCGGCTTTCCTCCGGAGACTCGTCCTTGTAGAGGCCGAGGTATTTCTGCGGCGTGTCCGGCAGGAAACGGGAGAAAATCTGGGCGGATGTCAGGGTCTGGTTCAGCTCCTCCGTGTCCGGAGTCATCACCAAGGCGCCGTGATCGCCGCACTGCTCAACGCATTCGCCACAACCTTTGCAGAGGTCGCTGACAAAAATGGAGAACACCCCGCCTTCTCCGGGGGCCTTCTTTTCGAGACTCTTGAAGACCGCCGGGACCTTGGAGTAGGCAACCGGCACCGATTCCAAAATGGCGAGGAACTCGTCTTTGGCAGCCTGGGGAATCTTCCCGTTCAATGCGGTGATCTCCTCGCGGATGATGTCCTTGAAGGGAAGCGACTCCTTGGCATCGATCGAGGCATTCATCCGCGTCCTCGCCCGGGAATCGATGCCGGGAATTTCGGCCAGCAGGGCGGTGCGTCCGGCGGCATCCGCAACATAATTGCGCGCGGCCGTTTCCAGGATCGTTTTCACGTCCTGGGCCGTGTTCGGCAGGGCGGTGTCCGGGCAGGCGGTGATGCACTCCATGCACTGGGTGCAGTTCTCCGGAATGTAGAGCGGCGTTTCCCGGCGGGCGACATACTTCGAGGAGGTCGCGCCGGTTCCGGCAGCCATGACTCCCACGGAAGCGAAAGCTCCGGCCGGTTGGTGGTATCCCTTGCCAGCCCGGAATTCGCTGTCGAACTTGGTGAGCGTCATCACCGGAACTTTTTCCGGCTGATCCGCGTCGGGGGAAATCCACTCCGTGTTCGGCAAAGAGCAGCCGGCGGTAGGCAGGATGGAATGATGACCGAGCGGATGAATCGGCTCGAGACGCATGCTGGAGCGGTCTGAATCATCGATCTCGCCATGCTTGATCTCCACCACCCGGCGGAAGCCTTCGGTCATGACCGGCATGTTGGAATCGACCACGGCATCGCCGAACCGGCCGAATTTCTTGACGTACTGGTGGCGCACGACCTCGTGAAATTTCTCTTCCGAGATCCCGTAGTCCTTGAGGAAGCTGGAGACGCTGAAAAACGCGCCGAGGAAGCTGTTCCCCTGCATCCGGAGTTGGAGATCGGGGCGGTTGGTAGCTTTTTTGGCAATGTCGAAGCCGGGCAGAATGAAGACACGGATGTTGTTGGCTTTGACGAAGTCCCGGTATTGTTTGGGAATGCGCTGCCAAGCCTGGGCCGGATCTTCATTGGACTCCCAGACCAGAGACCCCCCGGGGTTCAAACCCGCGAGCGGATTGGTGTGGGTGAAGGCTTTGGGGTCGCAGCAAAGGACCACATCGACGTGGTTCAGTTCGCAGTTGACCTTGATCCGCTTGTTGGCCACGGTCAGGTAATAATTGGTCGGAGCCCCTTTCTTTTCCGATCCGTATTTCGGATTGGCCATGATGAAAAGTTTGTCGACGAGGCGTCCATCGGCCTCATACTCGGCATCGCGCTCGGAAATGAACTGGCCGAAGTCCCCCACGATCTCACCGAGATTTTTGCCGGTGGTAATCATCCCCCAGCCACCGATGGAGTGGAAACGCACCGCAATGGCTCCGGGCGGCAACAGGGACGGAGTGTCCTTCGAAATGACGGCATACGGATGGTCGACCCCCAGCACGAAAAAGGTTTCCCCGTCCGAGGCGAACTTGCCGTCCTTGCGGGCGGTCTGACCGGTCGCGAATTCGTAGGCTCCGAGCGTGTGCTCGGGGCGGAAATCCCGGGATCCAACGCCGTAGACGCCGCGGAACAACCGGGGCATCTGCTCCGGCGAAATCGGAGGGAGGGCGCCTTTGCCGGACTGGTGGGCTTCCAGGCCTTTGCCGAGGGCAACGCGGATGTCGCGGGCCATCGGGTTGTCCCCGGCCAGGCCTTCGTCGGTCCGCTCGATAATGATGACGTTCTTTTTGCCCCGGAGGGCGTTGATCATCGCCGCTTCGGGGAAAGGCCGGATGACGTTGATGTGGATCGATCCGACCTTGGCATTGCGGTGCTCGCGCAGGTAATCACAGGCCTCTTCGACATTCTCCGCGGCACAACCCAGGGAGATGAAGACGGTGTCGGCATCTTCGGTCAGATACTCGGTGAGAACGCCGTAGTGACGACCGGTGAGTTCGCCAAACGCCTTGTAGGAGGCTTCGATGAAACCCAGGATCGGCTCGTTGAACTGGTCACGGCGTGCCACGATCCCGTTCATGTGGTGCTCCTGATTCTCCACCGGCCCGAGCAGGATCGGGTTTTTCAGGTCCATCATGGCTGGCACACGACGACGGCGCGGACCGAAAAGCTCCCGCTGGGCAGGAGTCGGGCAATCGACCTGATCATCAGGAGCCCCAAGGAATTCCCGGAGAAGCTCGGCCTCCGGAGCCCGGTAGGAACGCTCGGAGTGGGTGGTGAGCATCCCGTCCTGGATGTTCATGCCGGGATTCAAAGCCTGTTCACAGACCTTCCGCAGGATCACGGCCTGGTCGGCGGCCTGCTGGGCGTCGCGCGAGAAAAGCATGATCCAGCCGGTGTCGAGAGCGGCATAGACATCGTCATGGCCACAGTGGACGTTCAGCGCGTGCTTAGTGAGGGCCCGGGCCCCCACCTCAATGACCATCGTGCTCAGTTTACCCGGAGCGTGGTAATACTGCTCCATGGCATAAGCAATGCCCTGCCCCGAAGTGAAATTCACCGTGCGCTTGCCGGTGACGGAGAAGGCGGTGGCGCCCCCCTGGGCCGCGTGTTCGCCTTCGGTTTCGACGGCCACTTTCTGATTGCCCCAGACGTCCAGTTTGCCTTCGGCATACGCCTGCTGGTAAAGCTCCCCACCTTCCGTGGAAGGCGTGATCGGATAGAACACTCCCCCCTCAGTGATCCGAGTCTCCACCCATTGGGCCACCAACTGGTTGCCATTGCTGGTCACGGGAAACCCGGGATACTTGGGGGCGGTGCGGGACGAGTCTGGGACAGATGACATACTGTGTTTTGAGTTCTTTAGAGGAATGATGGGGAGAAATTGGGCTGTGGAAGCGGTCGAATCTTATCCAAAGATTGGTCAAGGGCAACGGATTTCGGAGGAAGGGGCGGAAGTCCCGAAGGAAGCGGGACATCAGATGGTCGCGAGCGGCGTGGCCACATCTCGGATGTCGAACGACTGGAGGACGCCGGATTGGCACGGGGAACCCGCCGTCGAGGTCAACCAAGGAAGCCCCCGCTGGCCGGCTTTTACTCCCAGCGGGGCTTTTTCACCCCGATGTAGGCCAAAAACAGGCCGAGCACGACATGCATCCCGAGCACCACGTATCCCGCGCTCGCCGGCATGAACGCCGTGTCGGTGACCTGGTCGACCGCATTATAAAAAGGCTTCTCCAGCGACCGCATGATGCCCGACCAACTCCAGTAAGCGGAAATGAAGGGACGAGTCAACCAGTCAAGCACCGGCGGCAATGCCAGCAAAGCGCCGGAAAGCGGCAGTTGGAATCCCACGAGATAGACCCCGAGCAGAGAGGCCTGGTCGGCGGTCTTGGCCAATCCGGAAATACCCAGACAGATCGCGGTCATGGCGGCGTTGACCAGCAGAAGGAGCGCCAACTGGGGCCAAAAGGTCACCGTGGGAATCCCGCAGATGCCCTGCACGAAGAGCGCCATCCAGGTGGACTGCACGGTGACCAGGATGCCGAGGAAGGCCAGCTTGCTCGCGAGGTAGCTCGAAGCCCGGACCCCGCCGAGTTTTTCCTTTTCGTAAATGTGGCGCTCCCCCGCAATTTCGCGGGAGGAGTTGTTCGATCCCATCAGCGTCAGCAGAATCACCTGGAACATGACCAACCCGGAAACCAATCGGCCCAAGCCCAGGTTGTCGCTCATGACCTGGCGGTCCCGCTCAAAGTCCGCCATGGTCTGGGGCAGGATGTCGGAGAGTTCACGGGTCACCCCGACGCCCTTCATCGCGAAGATCACGACCAGAAAGGGAAAGCCCAACAGGATGGCGGCGTGCAGCGTGATGTTTCCGCTGTCGCGCACAAAAATGCGGCACCGCCGGAAGAAGAGCGCGAAAAACTGGGCAAAAAAGCCGGGAGTTTCCGCCGAGGTCCCCGACGCCCCAGGTTCCCCGCCTTTGTGTTGCCGGGCGGCTTTGCCAGCTGCCAGCAAGGCATGATTGTAGTCTTCCCGGTGCTTTTCCCAGGAGCGCTGCCAGTCCTCCCCGGGACGTTTGGTCAACTGGGGGTAGACGTCCTCGACTTCCTTGACTCCGAAGTAATGCTCCAGCGCGCGCGGCGGGCCGTGATAGACCGCGCGCCCCTGGTGCATGACCAGCACGGAATCATAGAGTTCCAACTGCGCCAAACTGTGGGTGACAATGATCACGACCCGTCCTCCCTCCCGGGACAGATCATGCAATAAGCGGACGATCTCTTCTTCCGACTTGGGATCGAGTCCACTTGTGACTTCGTCGCAGAGGAGCAGGACCGGACTCGAAACCAACTCCAGAGCCAGGGAGAGACGGCGCTTTTGGCCACCGGAGAGGACCCGGACGGGACGTTCCCGGAGTTCCCCCAACCCCACGGAGGACAAGGTGCGGTCAGTCAGGTCATGAAAAGCATCACGGTTTTCGGTGCGGGCGCGGAGCCGGATGGCGGCTTCGACATTCTCCTCCACCGTCAAATTCTCGTAGGCGACACTGAACTGGGGGACATACCCGATTTCGGCGGGCTCCAAATCCCCCTCGGTGGAAAGGTCGCGACCGGCCCAGCAGACCTGGCCGCCGCTTTCGACATTGATCCCGGCGACCAGTTTCAGCAGCGTGGTCTTGCCGCACCCCGAGGGTCCGACGATGGCCATGAAGTGCCCTTCACTGACCTTGAAAGTGACCTCCTGGATCAGAGGCACATCGTGACCGTCTTTTTGGATGGTGAAGGAGATGTCGCGGAGTTCAAGCACGGTTCGAAAGCAAATGAAGGATGAATGAACCTGTATTCTGAACAGCTCCATGAACCTGTCCAGCAGAATGCATCGCAAAACGCTCCGCTCCTTGCAGACCGTCAAGAGGGCCGACCTCCCCTTCAGGGCTTGGCCTTGGGGGGATCT
>JADZAX010000537.1 GCA_020852405.1 Verrucomicrobiales bacterium | reverse complement strand
GAGGACAGGGGTGGCCCTGGGTCGCGGCTTCAGGCATTGCAGGATTGGAGCGATTGGTAATCCATGGGATCAAGCCTGGCAGCTATCTGGTGCGGTTGGTTTTTGCGGAACCTGAGGATGGAGCCAAAGTTGGTTCCCGATCCTTTGATGTGTCCGTCCAAGGGACTGCCGTCGCAAAGGGGCTTGACCTTGTCGATCGGACCGGATCGGCCATGCAGGTCCTGACGGAATCCTTTCCGGGGATCAAGGTGGCAGAAGATGGCCTTCTTGCCATCGGACTGAAAGCCCAACACGGTCAAACCGTTCTCAGCGGTGTGGAAATCCTGTCGTCCGAAATCTCGCCGGAAGCCTTGCCAGATCCTGCGACGGTGCCCGGGCGTTTGCCTTGAGTCGAACTACCAACCGGTTCCCAACAAAGGCTCCTGTCTCCCTTGAACGCCGGGAGTGCAGGCGAAAAGCCGTCCGCTCAGGGGATGTTTTGCCAGGTCCAGCCACCCGAAATCCTGGGAACCATGGGCGGTCGTGATATAGAGAGTAGTCAAATCGGGCCCTCCAAAGGCACAACTCGTCACCAAAGGCGCGGGAACATCAATGCGTTGCAGGACTTCACCCGTGGCGGGATCATAGCAAGCCACACAGCCTCCATCCCAATGGGCCACCCAGAGATTTCCCTGACCGCCCATGGTCATGCCGTCCGGCCATCCCCAGCCTTCCGGGATGTCCACCACGTTCCTCCGGTGGCACAACCTGCCATCGACGATGTCAAAGGCGTGAACTTTCCGCAGGGGACTGTCGATAAAATACAAAATCGTGCCATCCGCCGACCAAGCCAGTCCGTTGGAAATGGAGACCTGGGCGAGCATTTCTTCGCGCTGGGAAGAGTGGGGCCACCGGTAAAGCCTTCCCGCCCCGGATTTCCCGTCACGATCCATGGTGCCAACCCACAAGGAGCCATCCGGCGCGACTTTGCCATCGTTGAAGCGCAGATCCGAGCCGTCGGGAAAGCCGGCCAATGGAGTCAGGACGCCGGTCTCGGTGTGGTATGAGACCACTCCGGAGTCCAGAGCCAAGACCACGCCCCCCGGAGCAGGACCAAGAACGACGGTTCCCGGCATTCCGGGGAGCGCTTTGCTGTGCCCGGCACCCTCTTCATCCAGCCAATTCAGGACTTGGTCGGCAATGTCGATCCAATACAACCGTCGAGTACGGGGATCCCAGAGGGGACCTTCGCCCAGTTTGGAGACGAGACTGGAAACAGGGTGTGGTTTCACGACTCAAACGAGCCCTTTGCCATGGCAGGACTTGTATTTTTTGCCGCTACCGCATGGGCACGGGTCGTTCCTGCCCACTTTGGGCATTTCCCTGCGGATCGGGAGATTCAGCTGCGGGCCTTCGGGACTGGACGAAACCGCCATTCCAGCAGGCACTGCCCGACGTTGAGCCGCGGCTTCATCGTCAAACCCGTCATCATTCAAATCCGGCCGGGACAGGCGTTGGGGAAGGTTCTTGAGGAAACTGGCATACTGGTCGGGACGAGTAGTGGTGCGGAACAATGAGGACAGAACGGAAGCTTTGATGCTGTCCATCAGTCCAATGAAAATTTGGTAGGCTTCCGTTTTGTATTCCACGAGGGGATCTTTTTGGGCGTAGGCACGCATTCCAATGGCCTCACGGAGGCCGTCCATTTCGTAGAGATGTTCCTGCCAAAGGCGGTCGACGGCACTCAGGATGATGAATCGCTCCAAGCTGTCGAGGACATCCGGATCCTCGTGGGAGGCCTTCATTTCATAGGCTTGTTTGATCCGTTCAAGCAGGAACTCCGTGTTCCCGGGGATATCCCTGGTTTCAAACTGTGCCATGGAAGGGGTCAATCCGATCGGGAATGTGGTGTTGACCCAAATCAGCAACCCTTCGTAGTCGGGCTCTCCTTCCTCCGGATCGAGGAATGTGGCGATTTTTGGAGGCACCGTTTCATGGATGATCTCCTTGATCAAGGCATGAGGATCTTCGGTGTCCAGAACTTCGTTGCGGTATCCATAAACCACCCCGCGCTGCTGGTTCATCACATCGTCATACTCCAAAACCCGTTTCCGGGAGAGGTAGTTGCGCTGCTCGACCCGTTTCTGGGCGTTCTCGACGCTTTTGTTGAGCCAGGGATGTTCGAGTTCCTGCCCTTCCTCGATTCCGAATCGATCCATCATTTTGGTCATCCGTTCGGACGCCCCGAACTTGACCATCAATTCGTCTTCGAAACTGACGTAGAAAACAGATTCACCGGGGTCTCCTTGCCGGGCGCAACGTCCGCGCAACTGACGGTCGATCCGTCGGGAGGAGTGACGCTCCGTGCCCATGACCATGAGTCCGCCAAGTTCGGAAACGCCTTCCCCCAGTTTGATGTCGGTACCACGACCAGCCATGTTGGTGGCTACCGTCACGGCTCCCCGGTGACCGGCCCGGGCCACGATGTCGGCTTCGAGGGAGTGGAATTTGGCGTTCAGAACGCTGTGGGGGATCTTGTCCCTTTTCAACATCCGGGAGATGGTCTCGGAACTTTCGACACTGGCCGTGCCCAGCAGGATGGGCTGACCGGTGGCATGCACTTCCTGGATCCGGTCGATCACCGCCTTGAGTTTCTCACGGCGGGTTTTGTAAATTTTGTCGTTGTGATCCTTTCTCGCCACCACCCGGTTGGTCGGGATCGTGAGCACATCCAGCTTGTAAATGTCATGGAATTCGGCCGCTTCGGTTTCGGCCGTTCCGGTCATGCCGCCCAGTTTTTCATAAAGGCGGAAGTAGTTCTGGATGGTGATGGTGGCGTACGTCTGGGTTTCCCCTTCAATGGTGACGCCTTCCTTGGCTTCCACTGCCTGGTGGAGACCGTCGCTCCATCGGCGACCGGGCATTTTCCGCCCCGTGTTCTC
>JADZAX010000536.1 GCA_020852405.1 Verrucomicrobiales bacterium | reverse complement strand
CCGGACAAAACTGATTTCATTGGAACTGAGCTGGGTGTCCGCGAGGAGGTGTTCCTTCCAACCGTCAGCAGCGTCGTAACCTGCCTGACCGGGATTTTCGTACCATTTCACCTCCGTGGTGGTGAACGTGCCGCCCATGACATCGAGATCACCATCGCCATCCATATCCACCAAGTGCTCGGCGTTGTTCTGCAGGTAGTCGACCCCAAAAGGAAGGATCCGGCGCACCTTTTTGGGCTGAAAATCCGGAGCCGCATACCAGTATTCACCGGCGACGACATCGAGTTTCCCATCCCCGTTGATGTCACCGACCGCGCAGCCCTCGTTGTTGTCCTTGCGCAACTGCCGGATGTCCCATTTCAGGGATTGATCAGGCACCGCAGAAGAATTGTGAAGGGCGAAAAGCATCATTCCACCGATGGTGGACGTGGAGATCAGGAGGGGAAGTCTCTTGGATTTCATAATGAGGATAGGCAGCAAAACCTTAGCCGGGCAGTCTCTGCAGGACAAGCCCGCACTCGCGTCATGAGTGAGGGATCCGGGCAACTCCAGAGCAGGTAGGGCAGTCGGGATTTCTGGGCAGTTTGAGTTTCCGGAAGCGCATCGATCCCAGATCCATGGAAAGCATTTCGCCGGTCAACAGGGTGCCGAGGCCGGTGATCCATTTGATGGCCTCCATAGCCCCAAGACAGGCCACGGTTCCGGAAACGGCCCCAAACACCGGAAACTGCCTCTTCCATGCGGTGACCGGCGGAACTTCCGGCACCTGGCATCTCAGGCATCCGGTCCGCCCCGGTTGGAAAGTGGTCAGGCTCGCCGCCATGCCGTGCATGGCGCACTCCACCAATGGTTTTCCCTGTCGAAAGGCGGCATCGTTCATGGCCAGACGTTCCTCGAAGAGTGGCGCCGCATCGACCACCAGATCGACGCCTTTGATGAGATTCTCCGCATTCACCACAGACATGTTTTCCGCGACCGGGGTGATTCGGACATCAGGATTCAGGTCCTTGAGGCGGCTCACGATCGAATCAATGCGGGGTTTGCCGATATGGTCCCGGGTTTGGAGCAGTTGGCGGTTCAGGTCGGCGGGCTTGAGATTGCCAGCATGGACCAGCACAAGGTGCCCCACCCCGGCGGCCGCGAGTTCCATCGCCACGACAGATCCCAATCCTCCGACGCGCGAGATCAAGACAGTGGCGCCTTTGAGCCGTCGCTGGCCTTCCTCGCCGACGCCGGGCATCCACATTTGCCACTCATAGATCGAACGGTCGAGGTCGGTCAATTCCGGCAGGGGATCGTTCATGCGGACACTCTGTCGGGGAGGGGTAAACAGGTCAAGCCGGAGGGCCGGTTTCTTCCTTGAGAGAGCCGTCCGTCAGACGGTAAACAAGGTCAGCCAACGTGGCCGCTTCGCCCCGTGAGTGGGTCACGTGGATCACGGTCAATCCGAGACGGCGCTGGACTTCGCTGAGCAACTGGGAGAGCTCTCCGCGACGTTCTTCATCGAGAGCCGACAGTGGCTCATCCAGAAGGAGGACATCTGGATCGGCCGCCAAAGCCCGGGCAAGGGCGATCCGTTGCTGCTCGCCACCGGAGAGACCGGTGGGTTGCCGGTCGAGGAGGTGGTCGATGCCCATGGAACAGGCCAGTTCGTTTGTTTTGAGCGCGATTTCCTTGGGAGGGCGGCGCTTCATTTTGAGGGAAAAGCCGATCTGATCCCTCACCGAATGTCCTGGAAAAAGGGCGATGTCCTGGGGCAGATACCCAATGCCCCGCTCCCACGGAGGCTGTCTGGTAATATCCAAATTCTGTCTCCAAATCCGACCAAATTGAGGCTGGCGGAGTCCGCAGATGATTTCCAGCAGGGTGGTTTTCCCACAACCCGTGGCTCCCATCAGAACCACATAGCGGTTAGCTGGAATGACCCAGGAGATTCCCTTCAATTCAAAGTTTCCCGTGCGCCACCCAATGTTGTCGAGCGTGATCATGAGCCGGTTCCAGCCATTTTGTTCTCCTCCGGAAACAGAGGGGCGACCACGGCCGCTCCGATGGCATCACCAAAGACATTGACGGTGGTGCGGAACCGGTCGAGCAGCCAGTCCACAGACAGAATGGCGGCCACGTAATCGAGCGGCAGTCCCACCGCTCCCAACACAATCACCATGGTGAACAGTCCCGCTTCGGGTATGCCGGCAGCCCCAATGGCGGCGAGGGTAGCGGTGACCGCGACAATGATTTGCTGGGGCAGGGATAGCTCCATGCCAACCAACTGGGCGATAAAAATGGCGGCGACGGCTTCATACAGCGCGGTGCCGTCCATGTTCACGGTGGCCCCGATCGGAATGACAAAATCCACGGACTTGCGGGAGATTCCTGCACGGTCGGTGGCACATTCCATGGTCACCGGCAAGGTGGCCGAGGAACTCGCGGTGGAAAAGGCCGTCAGCAGGGCCTGCGACATTTTTCCAACAAAAAGGAAGGGATTTTTCCGCAGAACAATCCAGTAGATCAACGGCAGGGTCAACAGGGCATGGAACGCCAGTCCGATCAGGACCGTGAGGCTGTATTTGCCGATCAGGCTGAATTCGCGCGCCAGCCCTCCGTCAAGTTGGGCCTGACCAAACCTTGCCGCCACGAGGCAAAAAATCCCCAAGGGGGCTGCTTTCATGAGCAGCAGGACGATCTTCAGGAAAGCATCATTCGCCGCCACAATGAGGAGGGAAAGCGGGGCCCCTTTTGAGCCCATGGTCGTGAGAACCCCCGCAAAAAAGATCGAAAACACGATCAACGGCAGGAGATCCATTTTGGCGGCATGTTCCACCAGATTGGAAGGAGCCAGACTCAGGACCAAATTGGTCAGGATGCCTCCGGTGGAAGCCTTTGCCCCCGCATTGGTGGCGGATTCCATTTTGCCGTGAATGGAACCCTTGTTGCTGGCCACATTGGCTTCGATCCCTGCCCGTTGATCATCGCTCAGCCCCATCCCCGGTTGAATCAGATTGACCAAGACAATGCCAATCACCACAGCGAGAAGAGTCGTCGCGAGATAATACACAATCGCAGCGCCTCCTGGTTTGCCAAGCTTCCGGATATCTCCCAACCCGATCACCCCGGACATCACGGAAGTCACCACCAGGGGTACAATGAGCATTTTCAGCAACCGCAGAAAAAGGTCCCCCCCCAGCTTCATTTTGATCGCCCCGGAGGGCCAGAAGATGGCAAGGATCACCGCAAGGACAATTGCCCCAACGATCCAAAGGGTGAGATGTCCATTCTTGCCGGATTTCGCCAACGAGGCTTTGGGTGTGGCCATGGGGGCAATCTGACGGACCCGGCGGGACACGTCAAGCATCAGGAAATCCTCATCGCAGTCTTTGGCGACAATTCTGCCAAGACCCCATGCGGCCGACTTGAAAACCTGAGGACGACGCTACTTTTTCCACCATTCCTCGGCAGTGAAGGGCTCCCTCGGCGCGGGATGCTGGGCCCGGTATTTCTTGACCATTTCAATGGACACGGGAGAGGCGCCATTGTCCCAGGCATTCCTGACATAGGTCAGAATGGAGGCGATGTTTTCGTCGGTCACCTCCGGGTTGATGCGGAATCCGGGCATGATGGGCTGGATTTCGGGGATGGTGTATTTTTTTCCGGACACGGTGATCGGTCCGGTGAGGCCTTCCAAGACCAGAGCAATGAGCTTTTCCGGCTTTTGTTCAAGCCATTCCGAACCCGCCAAAGGTGGCGCGAGAAATTGCTGACCATTGCCGTGGGGTTGGTGGCAGGGCATGCAAAGGCGCTGGTAATGGGTTTGTCCCAGCGCATACAGCGCCTGGTCGGCCTGGGTTTTTAGGAACACCTCCTGCTCCCCGAACGAAAACAAGGCCAGAAATTCACCGGTCTTTTTCTTGTCGATCACGGTATCGAGCTGCGCCAATGCTTTGTTGACGGACTCATTTTTGCCGAGCACAAGAGCTTTGTATTTGGTGCCACCGGCGGCTTTTTTGCCGTCAAGCATACCTTCAGTGATTGCTTTGGTGACACTTGCATTTTCTCCCAAGCGCTCCAGCAAGACCGCGGCCATGCCTCTGTGTCTGGTCAAGGTCGCTGCTCGTGCCAGCATCCGCATCGTGGCGGGATCCTGGTTGGTTTTTCCTTCCTCCAAAAAATGGGCCACCGTGGGCGCATCGCCCGAACGGAGAGCGGACGCTGCCAAATCCCCGAGGAGGGGATGGGTGGGGGACTTGTCATGCAAAGCGGACCGGAAAAAGGCCTCTCCTTCCAGGGAAGTGAGACCACTCATGGTCAAATCGCGAAAGCGTCCATCTTTCATGGCCTCAGGAGTGCTGACGAGTGACACCAGGAGAGGCAATGCCTTGGCCCGGGTAGCATCATCGACAAGGAAAGCTCCCAACGCGGCGCAGAGTTGAAGCCGTAGCGCGGAAGATTGTTTGGCCTGGGGCGAGGCCGCTGAGGCTTCGATGGCTGAAAAAGCCTCCCCGGCGTCAGGTTGCCCGGCGAATTTCGCCGCCAGGAGCACGGCAACCCCTTGAAGTTTTGACGAAGGGCTGGTGGCTGCGGCAAAACAGTCCTGAGCGGTGAGAATTCCCAACCCCTCGAGGGTTCGCAGGGCATGGAGCCGGGTCACCGGGGTCGCGGAGACACCGCTTTCGGCATCAAGAAGGCGGCGAAGTTGGGGCGCGACCGAGACATCTCCTCTTTGGACCAGCAGGCGTTGGGCCGTATCGCGCCAGAATCCATTGGCATGGGAGAGATGGGCGACCAGCGTGGCGTTGTCCGCGAGGCGGAGCTTAGGTCCAGGAAATGCCGCCTTTCCCGTGTGAACGACGCGCCAGATCCGTCCCAGTCCGACCGGCTTGTCGAGCCCTCGGGCCAGGATCTGCTGGCGAAGATACGAGGTAACGTAGGCGCTGTGCTGCAGAATGCCCCGGTAGAGGTCCACCAAATACACCGCACCATCGGGTCCGGTGGCGCTGTTGACGATGCGGGAGCGTTCATCCGTGGAGGTAAGGAACTCATGGCCCGGAGTGGCTTGGGCGAGGGACACCGTGCCGTCCGCCTCTCGTTTTTTGGTGAGGCGTTTGACGAGATTTCCCGCCGGTTCGGGAATGATGAGGTTTCCTCGGAATTCCGCCGGGAATTGGTCCCCCCGGTAAACCATCAGACCACAGGTGGCCGTGGGCGTTTTGAGAAACCCGTTCTCATCCAAAGTTTCCGCCATGTAGCCACGATTGACGCCAGGATTGATCCTGCTTGGCCAAAGCCGTTGATCTTTGATCGAGGTAGTCAGCGGGGTCGTGAATTTGTGCCGCGGATTGGCCAACGAAATCCCCGGCTGATACGTTTCTGCTGAAATCAGGTTGGAATTGGAGTTGGTGCAAATTACCCCCCAATCATCCTGGGTGATTCCCCATTGCCCACGCACTTCAGACGGCGAGGAGACCCACTTTCCATCCACCTTGCGGTAGCGAAGGTCGTGTTTGGCATTGTAGTACCAATTGTCTAGATTAAACAGCATCCCATTGGCTTGGTGCTCGGGGTTTCCACCTTTGACATAATGCGCATCGATGACCTCGGTTTTGCCGGGCCGGGGCCCCCCGGCACTTTCTTCGATCGCGGTGACGTAAAGCTGCTCATGATCGGCCCAGAGCAGACTGCCGTCCGCATCGGCCAAGGCCACCGCCCTGGGCAGGACCAATTTATCGAGAAAGATGGTCCGATGTTCGGCCACACCATCGCCATCGCGATCCTCCAAAACCGAAATCCGCCCGACCGGGGCGTCTTCGCCTTTGCCGTCAATATCCGGCATGTAGCCGATCATTTCTGCCACCCACATCCGGCCATCGGAGTCGAACGCGATCGCCACCGGATCTTCCACCATCGGCTCGGTGGCGTAGGCATTCACGACAAAGCCCGGAGCAACCGCCAGAGTCGCCAATGCCTTGTCAGCCGGAACCACCGGGGCTTCGGGGATCTTCCAATGCGCTGGCGGGGGATTCATGACGTGGCCCGGCCGGTCGCCTTTTTGGGCCTGCAGGAGGCCGGGGTTGGCTGCAAAAGACAATCCCAAAGCAAACGGGAGCGGAAACAAGTGTCGGAAAAAACAGGGCTTCATGGTGGCGGTGAAAAGTTAGGCAGGAATGGCCCGCATCCGAAGGCGCAAATGCGTCTTTTGCAGAAAATTATACGGGCACACTTAGCAGTCGAAGGGAATCCAACAGAGCTTCATGATGCTCTGACTGATAAAGGTGACTCGGGAATCCCAGACTTCTCCCGGCGTCAATGTTGGGAGCAAGGTCGTCAATGTAAAAGGTGTTTGCGGGATTGAGCCCAAGCGTTTCGAGCGCGAACATGAAAATTCGGGAGTCCGGTTTCATTACCCCGGCATCATGCGAAAAAACCCGCTCCTGGAATCGGCTGAAGACGGGAAATTCCCGCAGAAAATATTCAGCATGAAGGGCGTTGGTGTTCGAGAGAATCACCATCCGGTATTCTTGCTGGCACAAGGTTTCGACCAGTTCGATCGCGGCCTGATTGGGAGTGAAGATCTCCTGAAAGGCGCGTTTCAATTCCAAGGGGGGACCTCGGAAAGCCAGTCTTGAGGCGGCAGTGGAGAGGAAGTCTTCTCCTGACAGCTGTCCCGTTTCCAGGGGAACCTTCAAATCATCCATCCGACCCAGGATATCCTCCTCTGGAACACCGCAAAGGGGGGCGATACGCCGAGCAGTGATCTGAAAATCGAAATTCAGGAGGACATTGCCGATATCGAAGAGGAAAGTGTCAATAGGCATGAGGGGCTTGACTATCGTGGCATTGGCAAAAAGATCAAGAATTGCCCCCACGCTGGCTCAGCATCCCCTTGAGAATTGTTAGAATTCATTTACTCTTTACCAATGCGATTGGGAATAACTGGAGCCACGGGATTTGTCGGCCGTGCCTTGATGAAAGAAGCCGCCAAAGCCGGTCATCAAGTCGTGGCGTTCACTCGGCGTCCTGTCGATTCCCTCGCTGGTGCCAATGCCGTAAGAAATTTTTCGGTTCCGGCAGCGGCGGACTTTTCAAAGCTCGATGCCTTGGTCCATCTCGCGGGGGAGCCCGTTGCGGGACTCTGGACCAAACGCAAGAAAGCCCTGATCGGCCAGAGTCGAGTCAACAGCACCCGTGACATTGTGACGGCGCTGGGAAAATTGCCTGACTCCCCCCCAGTCTTGGTGTGCGCCTCCGGCACCGGATTTTATGGCAACCGCGGGGATGAGATCCTCGATGAAGATGCGGACGGCGGGTTTGGTTTCTTGGCGGAGGTTTGCCGTGAATGGGAAAGCGCTGCGCGGAAAGCGGAAAAAGGAGGCATTCGGGTGGTAAGTTGCCGGTTGGGCATGGTTCTGGGACCACACGGAGGAGCTCTTGCCTCCCTGAAGAAATTGTTCTCCATGGGACTGGGCGGTCGATTGGGCAAAGGAACCCAATGGATGCCCTGGATTCAAGTGGAAGACGCCGCACGGCTCCTGCTCAGAGCCACCTCCACCGCCCCCCCCTGGCGCGGTCCGGTGAATGGCGTTTCCCCGGAAGCCGTTCAGAATATCGAATTCACTCGGGCCTTGGGAGACCTGATGCACCGTCCAACCTTGCTTCCCGTCCCTGCTTGGCTCTTAAAGAGCCTGCCCGGAGGGATGCAGGAGATGCTTTTGTTCAGCCAAAGGGTGGATCCCTTGGTGGCCCGTCTCGGCGGATTTGAATGGAGGTATCCCAATTTGGTCGATGCGTTGGCCGCATCCCTGGGAGTGACCTCCCCAAAAAGCTGATCCGCTCCGCCTGTGGCGTGGCTCCGGGGCGAGGGGGCGGTTCCTCAGAATTGGTTGCGCCACATCATGGATTCGACCGGCAGATGGGTCTTTCCGGTGTATTTGGCCGAGCCTTTGGTGTTGTAGGGACTGAGAATGTTCCCTTCCACCATGAAATAAATCAGCTGTCCGATCGGCATGCCTTCATAGACCCGAACGGGTTGCTTGACCGAGATTTCCAAGGTCCAATGGTTGCAGAATCCCACATCGCCTTTCCCAGCCGTCGCATGAATGTCGATTCCAAGCCGGCCCACGCTGCTTTTGCCCTCGAGAAAGGGAACATGACGGTGGGACTCCGTGTATTCGATGGTTGCGCCCAGATAATTGATGGCAGGCTCCAAAACGTAGCCTTCGACCGGAATCTCAAAGTGCAGGATTTCGTTGTGCTTTCGGGCATCCAGGACACGGTCACGGTAGGTCGCCAGATGGCGGCTCAAGTGGACGTCGTAGCTGTTGGTGCCGAGGCAGGTCCTGTCATAGGGTTCGATGACAATTTCGCCCTGTTCAATGGATCGGAGGATTTCTTGGTCGGACAGAATCATGATGGAGAACTCGATTCGCCATGATGGGCGGAAATGCAAGCCCCTGAATGATTCAAAACCAGAGGACGGACGCTTTTTTCAATTCCCGACCTGCTCATAGAGCGCGCCGATATTGAAGGTGATGATGTCATCGCCCACTTTGGGCTGGACCCCTTCGCCGCTCCGGTTGGCACTCGTCAATTCTCCGAAGGCAAAATCCGGGTGGACCTCGGTGACTTTCAGGTAGCCGACGATATCTTTCCCGCGACGGATCGAGAGCTTTTGATCTTCTTTCAAGTTGCTCGTGGAGCCGCAGTTGACGGCGATGACATTGAGTTTTTGCAGATACTGGGTGACTTTCCCGATGCTGGGCGCAGCCGCTATCATGTTGGCCAAATCCGCCATGGCCTTCATGTCAGGGACGGTGGGCGGAGCGACGGGAGATTCCCCTTTATTCTGACGCACCCCTTCGGATGAAATTTGGCCCACATCGATGGTTCCGGGAGCGGCCGGGATGGCGGTCGTGCTGTCTTCCGGTCCGGGGCCTGCAATGGGGCTGTTCGAAGTCACGGAAGCGACCGAACCGGTTGTGGGAATGGCACGAATGGGACGGGTGGGTTCAGGAATCGGTTCGATATGCTTGATCGCCTCTGGAATGGGGTCCAACTGAATATCGTCCAAAGTGACCTCGCTCGGAGCGCTGGACGGCACGTTGCGAATGGCTTCCGGGATGGGATCCAATTTGATGGATGCCAACTGATCCACGGTGAGCCCGGAGGGATCAAGCGGTTCAGGACGGGAAGGGGACGGAGGCCCTTCTCCCTTCAACCGCGCGTAGCCTTGACGCAGCAATTCCTGCTCCTGGCGAATGGCGGCCAAGGTTTGCTCATTTTCTTTCAGAACGGCCAGCGTTTCGGTGGAGGCCAGACCGGACGCGCTAAGCTCACCACCCACTGTCGCAGGCCTTTGAGGGGGCAGGGAGTTGGGCGCAACAGGTTCAATGGTGGCGAGCTCCTCCCGGGGAACGGCCGTTTCCGGAGTGGTCAACGCCGGACCTGCGATGCCGGCATCCGTGGCCGATCCCGCCACTGCCGGCGGGGTCATGCTGGCGAGCAGGTCCTGCTGGGCCTTGAATTTGGCTTCCAACTCCGATTCTTTTTTGGAGTATTTGCTCTCGACGTAGTCCATGTAACTTTTGCCGGCAAGGACCAACAAAAGCAGCCCTGCAATGACGAGGGCGATGGTTCCGGTGTGCTGACTTTTCATGGAAAACCTGAGTGCGCAGGTGCCTTGGTCAAGAAATCGGATGACCTGGAAAGGTTCCATTCCTCTGCACCGCTGGGATGAATCTATCCCAATCTTCTTAAAACGAAAGCAAATCGTTACCCCTGCCACTCAGGAAATTAGCGCACGACTCGCGCCCCGCCGCCTCCGACCACCTTTTTGACCTCATCCAGAGACGCCATGCTGGTGTCGCCCGGTGTGGTCATGGCCAGGGCGCCGTGGGCGGCCCCATATTCCACCGCCGCGCGGGCATCATTGAAAGTGAGGAAGCCGTATACCAATCCGGAGGCGAAACTGTCGCCACCTCCGACACGGTCGAGAATCTCAAGCCGGTCGTAATGCTGACTTTCGTGGAATTCGCCATCATGCCAGCAAATGGCAGCCCAATCATTCACGGTCGCGGTATGCACTTCCCGGAGAGTGGTGGCAGTGGCCTGGAAATTGGGGAACTCCTGCACGGCCCGGCTGATCATCTTCTTGAAGTTTCCGACGTCAACCCCACGGATGTTTTCATCCATGCCTTCGACTTCGAATCCCAAACAGGCCGTGAAATCCTCTTCATTGCCGATCATCACATCCACATATTGGGCGATTTCGCGGTTCACCTCGCGCGCCTTGGCCTGCCCCCCAATGGATTTCCACAGGCTGGGACGGTAGTTCAAATCGTAGGAGACAACGGTTCCGTGCTTTTTGGCCGCTTTGCAGGCTTCGATGGTCAGTTCAGCAGTGGTTTCACTGAGGGCCGCAAAAATCCCGCCCGTGTGGAACCAGCGGCTTCCTTGCTGGCCAAAGATTTTCTCCCAATCGATATCGCCCGGCTTCATCTGGCTGGCGGCGGTGTTCCCGCGGTCAGGGCATCCGACCGCTCCACGAATGCCGAAGCCACGCTCGGTGAAATTCAGTCCGTTGCGCACCGAGCGCCCGATCCCGTCATAATTGCGCCAAACGAGGTGGCGGGTATCGACGCCTCCCTGGAGGATGAAATCTTCGATCAGGCGCCCCACCGGATTGTCTGCAAATGCCGTGACCACCGCCGTCCGCAGGCCGAAACACCTCCGCAGTCCCCGGGCGACATTGTATTCCCCGCCCCCTTCCCAGGCGGCAAAATTCCGGGCGGTGTGGACACGCCCCTCACCGGGGTCGAGCCGCAGCATGACTTCCCCGAGGGAAACACAATCGTATTCGCAGGTGTCGGCAGGTTTGAGGGACAGGGACATGGTATGGGGTAATCGATGATTCAAGGGGTTTCGTCCACCGTTTCGTCGCGCTGATAGATGGGCAGTTGGCGGAACGGAACGGTGAAACTGAGCAGCATCATGCTCGTCGCGTAAGCACTCCCGTCGCGACCATCGGCCCAGCTGCCATTGGCATTCTGCTTCGGCAGGTAATGGGAGTACATCCAGTCCGAATACTCCTGCCAGTAGCGCCCTCCCAATTGGAACATAGCCTGAGAGTTGTAGTAGTGGGCGTAATACTCGTGGGCATGCCCCGGGATTTGTTTGTAGGTGCTGAGGATGGTATCCCCGGCCTTGAAAGTGGAAGGAGTCCCGTGCCCTCCACACAGTTCCAGGCAGAGCAGGCCGCATCCCGTGAGAGTCTCGAAATGCCCCCAGGGATCCGTGTAGCCAAAGGTGCCTTTTTCCTTGTCGTGGTTGCGGAGGACGTAGTTGACCGCGGATTGGATGGCCTCGTCGGGAACCGCCGCCCCGTTCAGCTTGGCGGACCGAAGTGCCATCAGAGCCCAACCAGAACAAGAGAGGTCCGAATCCCGTGAGTCCGGCTTGTAACGCCACCCACCCTGGTGCTGGTCTGTCTTGGGGACGGCTTGTGCGGAGAGGATCAATTTGGTGGCCCGGCCCAGCACCCGGTCGAGCTGCTCCTGTTTTTCCGGGGAAACCATGCCGCTGCATTCCGAGAGGAACAAGGTCGCAATGTTGTGCGCATACATCAGGCCGTGCCCGGAATCACTGCGGTCCAGGAGGCCGTTGGCATGGGGGCTTTCCAGCACGTAGTTGAGGCAGCGTCCCAAGTTCTCCGCATACTGGCCCTGCTCCGGAGTGTAACCGGCGGAAAGGAAGGCCATGCCGACGAGAGAGACGATGCCGGTGGACCTCCCGTACTGGTCTTCGAAGCTGCCATCCGGCTTTTGGGCGCCCGCCAGAAAGGCCAACCCCCGGTCGACAGCCTGCACCACCGCCTCACGGTGCTTCTCAAAGGCGGCGTTGTTCCTGTCGGAGAGTGACTGCGCGCAGGCCACGCCCGGGACAAAGACGCACAAATTCAAGGCAATGCGGAGCGGCAGGGAGTTCATGGCAACGATGCGGACGATTCCCCAATGTGGAACAGAATCCCACTGACGCGAGCACGTTTTCAACCGGGGGAAAGTCAGGAATCAGATTGGCGCGATTTGTTTTCGAACCTCATGTATTTCTTGATGAAAGCCATATCGACCTCCCCGGTGGGGCCATTCCGCTGCTTCGCGATGATGAGCTGGGCCTCGCCTTCCATTTCTTCCTTTTCCTCGCTGTTTTCGGCATAGACCTCGGGCCGGATCAGCAGTCCGACCAAATCGGCATCCTGTTCGATGGCGCCCGACTCACGGAGATCGCTCATCTTGGGTTTGCCGCCGCCACGGGCGTCGGGCTGGCGGTTCAACTGGGCGAGAACGATGATGGGAATGTTGAGTTCTTTGGCCAGCGATTTGATACCACGGGAAATTTCCGCGATTTCCACCTGCCGTCCGTCATTGCGGCCCAGACCAGGGGCTTTGAGCAACTGGAGGTAGTCGATCGCGATGAGCTGGATATCGAACGACTTTTTCATGCGCCGCGCTTTGGCCCGCAGCTCCATGATCGTCAAACCGGGAGTATCATCGATGTAGATCTGGCTGTTGGCGAGTCTCGCGGCAGCGTCCATGAGACGGGGAAAGTCGGTTTGCTGGGAAAGAAAGCCCCCCCGCAACTTCTGCATTTCCACCCGGGCCAGCGAACACAGCAGACGTTGCACGAGCTGTTCGCTGCTCATTTCCAGGGAAAACACCGCTGCCGCCCGAGGATTATCCCGGTCGAGGGCCACATTTTCCACCACATTCATCACGAAGGAGGTTTTGCCCATCGAAGGTCGGGCCGCGATGACGATCATTTCCCCGCCGTGGAGGCCGTTAGTCATGCCGTCGAGCTCAGTGAAACCGGTCGAAAGCCCTGTCGTGGGGCCGGACCGGTCATAATACATTTTTTCGATGGTCTTGATGACCTCGATGACCTGGCTCCGCATGTCTAGCGGACCCTGGTTTTTCTCGGCCTGGTCCCGGATGGCCAGCACGCGGGCCTCGACTCCATCAAGGAGACCGGTCACGTCCTCGGGATCCTCGTAGGCCTTGGCAATGCTCTCGGTGCAGCCAACGATGACCTGTCGAAGGACGTACTTTTCTTTGAGGATTTCGACATACTGATCGAAAAAGGCCGTCGTCGGGACGTCGTTGAGAAGTTCCGCCAAGGCTCCATAACCACCCGCTTTTTCGAGCAAACCCCGGTCGGTGAGGATGGAGTTGAGGGTGATGAGGTCAATTTCGCCGCCGGGCCGGTTGCGGAAAAGGTCCAGCAGGGTTTCGTAAATGACCTTGTGTGAAGGCACATAGAAGAAATCTGGAATCATCTTTTCCACCGACCGACCGATGATGTCATTCGGATCCTTGAGCATGCAGCTCAACGCGGCCCTTTCCGTGTCGGCGCTGACGGGCAGGGAGCGCAGAATGTCATCCGCCGCCTTGGGCCCCTGATTGTTGCCACGAAGCGAGGGGCCGTGATGCGCCACCTTGCCGCCGGACTCGCCGCTTCCAGAGTTGGACGGGCTGGCGGATTTGGTCGGAGCTGGCATAATAAAAGTCCTGGAAAAGATTGGCGACGAGCAGATAACGAAAAAACGAAGCCTTGGTTGACGGTTCCTTCCGGGGCATGGACGCAAATCACCAAGGGATTGTCAGATTGCGTCGTGAGAAGTCCTGCGCCAAGCAGAAAATCTTCTGTGGCGAAGAATTTTGGATTTGCAATTGCGACGGCAACAAAAAGGGCGGCGCAGTTGCCCGCGTCGCCCTCTGCGAAATTGGTTTTGGAAGGGGATCAATCTTCGGAAGACTCACCCGCTTTTTCCGGACGCTCGTCTTCAGCTTTGACCTTCAGGGGAAGGATCACCTCGACTTGAGGATGGATGCGAACCGGGATTTCGAATTCGCCAGTGCCTTTGATGGGCTTGTCCAATTTGATGGCGTGGCGATCGATATCCAGCTTGGTCTTTTCCTTGATACCCTGAACGATGTCGGAGTTGGTGATGGAACCGAAGGCCTTGTTGGTGCCGCCGATGGAAAGATACAGGGTCAACTTCAGTTTGCGCAGCTTGGTCGCGGTGACCTCGGCAGCCGCCAACTCTTCGGCCTCACGTTTGCCGCGGAGCTCCTGAAGGTGTTTCAGATGACGGAGGTTGGCTTTGGTGGCCTCAAAGGCCTTGCCGGTGGGGATCAGGAAATTGGAGGCAAATCCGCGGCGAACAGCTACGACGTCGGCTTCACAACCGAGGCCGTCGATTTTTTCGCGGAGGATGACTTGAACGTTGGACATGGAATCAGCAGGGTGAACAGGTGAAAGGGCGCGACCGTAACCGCGAAGAATGCATCTGTCAAGCATCGGTCTGCTTCGCGATACCAACAAAAAACGCCGATCCCGGATGACTCCGGAACCGGCGCGAAATTTGAAGGGGCTAGACCCTCAGAAACCAGGAGACCTTATGGCTTCGGTTTCTTGGGAGCTGGAGGAGCGGAGAGTTCTTCTTTGGTGAGGAATCCGTCTTTGTCTTTGTCGATGCGGTCGAAGGCCTTGCCGACTGCTTCGTCGCCGCCTTTGGCTTTCATGGCTTCGGCCATTTTGGTTTTGCCGAACTCAGCCTTGCTCAACTTGCCGTCTTTGTCCTCGTCGGAATTGAGCATCATTTCCGCACGCTTCACCGGATCGACCGGCGCTTTTTTCTTTTCGCCTTCAGCACCGATGGTGGGGCCGACAGCGAGGGCAATCGCCGCGAGAGTCAGAAGCAATTTGGTCTTCATATGGGTATTAATTTTGAGTTTGGTTTTTGGGTTGAATCCCTATCAACAGCAAATCCGTCCAAGTGTTTCGAAGAATTTTACCGAAGGTAATTATTTTTTCAGCGCTGTTTCCATCAGTGAGTACCCGCGGTTGACCATCGAGGCCCGGTCTTCCAAAAAGCCCGCGGTCAGGAGTGCATGGTCCTCAAGGAGACGGGCCACCAGTTCGGCAAGTTCGGTATTCTCTGTCCGGGCGGCCGCAAGTTGATGGATCAGGGGATGCCGGGGATTGATTTCGATGCGGACTTTGACAGGGGGAGCGGGCTGGTCCGGGTTCATCGCCTTCATGAATTCCCGCATCTGTGCGGTCGGGGCGTGTTCCGGACTGAGGGCTGCCAGGGGACTGTCGACGAGACGGTTGCCGGCCAGAACATCATCCGCAGCGTCTCCCATCTTGTCTTTGAGAAAGGCACAAAGTCCTTCCAGCGCTTCACCGCT
>JADZAX010000535.1 GCA_020852405.1 Verrucomicrobiales bacterium | reverse complement strand
TGACATTGGCCGGCTTGATGTCCCGATGAATGATGCCGTGGGAATGAGCGTAGTGTAGAGCTTCGCAAACATGGGCGGCGATGGCGATGGCATCGGCCGAATGGAGCCGTCCTTCCCGGCCGATCATGTGCTGAACATCCACGCCGGCAACAAACTCCATCACGAAGTAGAGCAAGCCTTCCGCCGTCTGGCCAAAGTCATAGACTGTCACGATACCCGGATGCTTCAGTCGCGCCATCGCCCGGGCCTCCAGCTTGAATCGGCCCGCGAAGTCGTGCCCGTCGCTGTCCAAGTCGGCCGGCAGTATCTTGATCGCCACCGGTCGGTCCAATTCCACCTGTCGGCCTTGGTAAACCGCTCCCATCCCGCCCCGGCCGAGGAGGCACTCGATCTCATACTGGGGCAACATCAGGGCCAACTCCTCCGCGCCGGGCGGCCGCCAGCCCTTTTTCGGTCCGGCTGGCGTGATGATCTCGGCCATCAAACAGGCGGGACAGAGCCCCTGGGTTCCCCCCGAAGGCACCACGGCCCCACACGTCCGACAAGTTTCGGAAGAAATCGGGGGAGAAGGGTCGCTCATATGGATTACTGAAATAAGGGTTGGAAATGGTTGCAGACTTTTTTTATTTTCGGCGCAACGCGTCGAAAAGGACCGCCAGTTCGTCGCGGACCGAATCGCCCTCATTGACCGTGCCGGCGACTTCCGCCTTCACGAGTTCCTGAAAGCGCTGCTTGAGCCGCAGAATGTCGCCTTTGAGCGTATTGAGGTTCATCCCCAGAGATTCGGCCAGCGCCCGCTGCTCCCCATGCTCGGCATCGCCCGTCAACCAAGGTTTCAATCGCTCGAAGATGAGCGCTTTTCCTTTCGCCTCAAATTCGCACTGCAAGGAATCCAGGGCTCGCCCCAGCAGGGTGGTGGCCCACTGGCGGTCAAAGGCGACGTCAGGCGGACACAGCCCGACGTCCGGCACCGCTTGGACTGCCTCGTCATCGAGCGACGCGTGTTCCACCCCTCCCCCGCGCTTCTGACGACGTTGATGCGCCCTGTGATTGGCCAGAAAGTGTTTTACCGAACCAAGGAGGTAGGATCGAAACCGGCCCCGTTCATGATCCGCACTGAGGATCGAGCCTCCCGAGAGCATCTCGGCGAAAAAGGAATGACTCAGCTCCCGGGCGGCATCCGCGTCCCGAAGCTCGCAACGGAGAAACACCACAACCGGTTCATAGTAGGCCGCGCAGAGATCTGCCAGGGCCCGCCGACCATCCTCCGAATCCGATTTTGCCAAGCAGACCCTCGACCAGCGAGTGGTATGAAAGGCGATGGATTCGCTGTTTTTCTCAGACATTCAGGGCTTTGTGCGCGTTTCCAGACGAAAGCGAACTTAAAGCCAAAGTCTAAAGCTTTTTCCCAATTTCTGATAAGCACCGCGTGCGTATCAAGCTGATAGCGCTCGTCCATCTGGTGGGCGGAAATCCAGCGATCAGGGCTCCTCTGATCGAGGGTTCTGCGACCGCAGCCGCGCCGGTGGTGGTCAGGCCATCCCCTCGGTAACCTTCATCCAACCTCCTTCCACAAAAAAGACCTGCAGCCAGCTTTTCCTCAGCCAGCTGCAGGTCTTTTGAAAGTGGTGGAGGCGAGGGGAATCGAACCCCTGTCCTGATAACCATCCGGGTCAGCGTCTACATGCATATCCTGATCTTTGAATTTAGGAGCTGGGGCTTCGACAGGCGGAATCCCTTCCCTCCGATCATCCTGTAACCTCTCGCCAGCCTCCCGGATGCCCGGAGGAGGGCCAGTCTGCTAAATGGCGTCCCCCGACGTAACAGACATTCGCCAGGGAACGGGCAACCTAATTAGGCTGCCAACGCAAGTTCAGGTTCTTCGTTCGCGTTTATTGTTTTGACCGGCTTTTTACGAGGCCAACCGATCAACCTCGGCATGCAGCCAACCGTTCCAATCACCAGTCGAAACCAGGACGCCCCCGATTCTCGATCAAACGATGTTCACGTTTTGACAACCCTTCACCCTACCATCCCCCCCTCCAATGTGCAAGGTGAGGTTTCAGTTGCCCGGCCCGGTCTTTCATCGGATCGTTCTGTCCCATGCCCGGATCCCCCACCACCGCCAAGGAATCGGTCGCCGTCGAAGATTACCTGGAAAAGATCCTGGAGCTGATCGATACCAAGGGCTACGCGCGGGTGGCGGATGTGGCGACCACTCTGGGGATCGCCCCGCCCAGCGTTTCCAACATGGCCCGCCGGCTGGATGAAAAAGGTCTCGTGGTCTATGAGAAATACCGCGGCCTGACCCTGACGGAGGAAGGCGAACGTCTCGCCCGCAGAATCATCAAACGCCATGCGATTCTGGCGGAGTTTCTCGACCTCCTCGGCATTGAACCGGAAACCGCCCACCATGATGTGGAAGGAATGGAACACCACATCAGCGCCGGAACCTTGCGCGGCATCGAGCAAATCATCGATGAATTGAAGGCCGACCAGAGTCTCTGCCACCGCATCCGCGCTGCGGCAACCGGCCGTATGCTCTAAGTCCGGCGGCGGCAGGAACGGGGCTGGCGGTCAAAAAATGCCCCATGACAAGGCGCCGGTTTTGTGCGATGAATGACCGCTTATGATCAACCGCGAGGAGTCCCGACCATCCTTTCTGTCCTGGCATCATTTCCTGCTCGCCTTGGCGCTGGGTCTTCCGCTGTCGGCCCTGAACTCCTGCGCCACCGGGCAAGCCGCGGGCAGTTCCCCGATGATGGCGCAACGGGCTGCCCAGATCGCAGCCGAGCCCCCCGGAGACTATTACGTGGGGCGGCGGTGGTGGACCGAAGGGACCCGTTTCTGGGGGTATCTGAGGCGTCCCGGGGCGCCTTGGTCCCAGGCCAAGCTCACTCTGATCAACGAGAGTCGATGCAAAACGCCCGATCGTCTCGCCGAGGAGGGCCCGGCAGACCAGCGGCACGGTTTCGACCACAACTACGAATACCGCCTTTTTGGGCATTATTCCGGGGACAAAGTCTACGACCCCAATTCCAACCTGATGCTGCCGGAATTTCTTCTCGAACGTTACGAAGTGATCTCCTCCAATCCCGGCTTCGTCTTCACTCCGGGGGAACGTTACAATCCCAAGCTGTTGCCACCGAAACTTCCGTCGCGGGGCTGAGTCCGGATGCCCACCCCGTCCCCTGATGCCGGGATCCTTTCCATGCCTTGTGCTCGTCGTGGAGGACGAACCTTCCATCGCCGAGACCATTGAGTACGCCCTCAAGACGGAAGGTTTTGATGTCGTCCATGCCGGCACCGGTCGGGAGGCCTTGGCAGCCTTTGACCAAGCAACTCCCGGCTTTGTGGTCCTGGATGTGGGGTTGCCAGACCAGTCCGGGTTTGACGTGTGCCGGGAAATCCGGCGCCGAGGAACCACTCCGGTGCTTTTTCTGACGGCGCGGGAAGGAGAAATCGACCGCATCGTGGGCTTGGAAATCGGCGCCGATGACTATGTCGTGAAGCCCTTCAGCCCCCGGGAATTGGTCGCCCGAATCCGGGCGATTCTGCGCCGGACCTCCATCGATCGGACCACGACCGCTCCCCTCCCGGGATCATCCCAGAGGCATGGCCCCATTGAGATCGACCCCGATAAAATGAGGGTCCTTGTCTCCGGTCAGGCGCTCGCGCTTTCCCGCTATGAATTCCGGATTCTGACCGTGCTCCTGAAGCACCCGGGGAGGGTTTACACCCGCGAGCAATTGATGGATTTGGTCTGGGATGAACCGGAGGCGGCCATGGAGCGCACCGTGGACGCCCACATCAAGTCGCTCCGTGCCAAACTGCGCGAGGCGGTCCCCGATTTTGATCCTATCGTGACCCACCGGGGCACCGGTTACAGTCTGCGGGAGGATCTCTGAAGCCGGATGAGACTGACCCTGCTGATCATTCTCGGGTTCTTTGTGATCGCCGGAGGGACCTTTTTTTGGATGCGGCAAATCACCCTGGAAGACGTGGGTCGCCAGTATTCCCAGGCGGCGGAAGAGCCCCTGGTGGACACCGCCCATTTGCTGGCCTCGCTCCTGGAACAGGACATTGTGGATGGCCGGATCCATCCGGAGCGTTTCCGGAACGCTTTCCATGACGCCAACCGCAGGGAATTCGAAGCGCGCATCTATGCTCTGGTGAAGAACCGGATTGCGACATCGATCTATGTCCTGGATGCCAACGGGCTTGTGGTGTTTGATTCGGAAGGCCTGAGGGAGGGTCAGGACTTTTCCGGTTACCGGGACTACCGGCTCACGATCAAAGGCGGCTATGGCGCCAGGGCCAGCCGAACGGATCCGAACGACCCCCGCACCACCGTTTTCCATGTCGCGGCTCCGGTGACTTGGCAAGGCGACATCATCGGTGTCCTCACCGTGATGCGTTCAGAAACAGCCATGGCGCCCTTCGCGGAAGAAACGCGGGATCGACTGACTTGGGCGGCCATCCGGGCCGCGGCAGTAATCACGGTGCTGGGCGCACTTTGGACCTACTGGCTGGTCAGTCCCATCGGATCCCTGACCTCTTATGCCCGCAGTGTGCGCAACGGACTGCGAACCGTGACCCGCCCCGCGGCCGGTCATGCGGAACTGAGGCTCCTCCGTGACGCGGTGGAAGAAATGCGCCATGAACTGGAGGGGCGCCAGTATGTGGAGAACTACGTGCAAGCTCTCACCCACGAACTGAAAAGCCCTCTCGCCGCGATTCGGGGGGCTTCGGAATTGCTCACCGAGGCCTCGATGCCCGAGGAGAAACGCGAAAGGTTTCTCGCCAACATCCGCGCCGAGACCGAGCGCTGCGATGAATTGATCCGGGGGCTGTTGCGCCTCGCCGCCCTGGAGACGCGCCAGGACCTGGACCATCGTGAGCCGGTAGATCTCGCCGCGCTCGCAAGGGAGGAGATGGCGTTGATCACTCCGCGATGCACCGGTAAAAGCATGGGGCTCTCCTCCCACGGTCTCAACGAACCCGCCATGGTGAACGGAGACTCCCTGGTGCTGGGGTTGGCGCTGCGGAATGTTCTCTCCAATGCGGTTGATTTCTCTCCGCAGGGAGGCACCCTCACGGTCACCCTGAGGAGAGAATTCCCATCCGCAGGCCCCCGGATCAGTCTCACGGTCTCTGACACGGGCCCGGGCTTTCCCGACTACGCGCTGACCAGAGCCTTCGAACGCTTCTTTTCCCTCAAGCATGAAGCCACCGGACGCAAGGGTACCGGCCTGGGCCTCTGTCTAGCCAAAGAAGCCGTGGAACTGCACCGGGGCACCGTGGGGATTCGCAATCGTGAGGAAGGGGGCGCGGCAGTGACCATCTCGCTGCCCTCCGAAGCCGCCTGATCGGCAGGCTTCACCCGTGACAACAGGAGGCGGGACCTTCCACCCAGGGCAGCATTCCACGGAAACGCCACATCAAGACTCCTGCAGCCACGAGGGCGAGCCCTCTTTGGATCCACTTTAGTTGGCCCGATTGGTTGCGGTTGGCGAGCGCACCCCAGCCAAACTGGCCAGCCCACAGGAGAGGCACCGTTCCCATGCCGAATGCCAGACCCAACTCCGCCCCCCGCACGGTCGAACCTGTTGCCAGGCAAACGGCGAACAGGGCGTAAAGGGGAGCGCACGGCAACAGGGGGGTCAGTCCACCGACAATCCAGCCGCGCGGGGCGGCACCGCCTCCGGGCAGAACGATCCGGGAAAAGTGTCCGCGAAACCACAAGGGCAGCTTGGCGGCGCCAAGCCAGCGTTCCCAGCCAAAGGCCACCGCCAGCAGCATCAAAGCGAGGAGCCAGGGCACCAACCCTTGAACCGGGGCGAGCCATCGCGTGATGGGAAAAAAGCCAAGAGCCCCAGCGATCATCCCCACGAGGAGATAGGCTCCGAGGCGCGCCCCGTGGTATCCCACCAAGGACGTCAGCCTCCCCTGCCCTGAGCACAATCCGAGGCCGCAGGTGAACAATCCGCACATGCCGACACAGTGGACACTGGTCACCAATCCGGCGATAAAGGCCCCGGCCAAGGTATCTGCGCGGTCAAAAGCGATCATTTTGGATGCACCGAGGTCTGCGGCACCGGGAGGGTTTCCCCGGGAAGCATCGGGGTCGGGCCATAGGTGTTGACCAGATAAAACAGCACCGTCCAGGCGCAAAGCATGGCACTGAAACCGATCACGACCCAGATCCAGGGGTGCTCGCGAAGCCAGCGGATCATGGCTTAACCTCCTTGGATTCCTTGGATTCCTTGGTTTCCGGTCGGCCGGGCTTCAGCAATTCATTCAACCGGTAGAGACTCGGTCCGAGAAAGCTGACCTTGGTGACCATTTCAAAATCGCCCGGACTGACTTTCCAGACGACTTCGGCAGTAAATGGCCCCTGGTAATCCCCGGCAGGCAACTGGATGAAAAACGGGCGTTCTTCCTCCGAATAGGGGGACAGAGCGGCGGGCGTTTCAAAGCCGGAGAGCTTGGCCCCGTCGGGAGCGCCACGGAGGCTGGCACTGAAGGTGGTTTCCACATCCCGCTTGGTCAGCAGGCGCGCCGTGTATTGGTTCCGCAGGGTGGTCCCATCGAGGTAATAGGTGTTCCCGGTCATCCGGGAAATATCGACCCGGGCAGTGTGCATGCCCCGCAGAAACAACGTCAAGACCATCAAACCGAGCAGCAGAAGTCCGGTGTAAAGAATCGTCCGGGGTCTCACCAGCCGGGTTTTTCCTCCGGCCAGGCCGTTCAGCGAATCATACCGAACCAAGCCCCGGGGCCGGGAAAGTTTGGTCATGACTTCATCGCAAGCGTCGATGCACGCCGCACAGCCGATGCATTCCATCTGCAGCCCGTTCCGGATGTCAATTCCAGTCGGACAGACTTGGACGCAACGGTTGCAGTCAATGCAGGAACCATTGGAGGGATCACTGGCTTTCCCTCTGGGCTCGCCGCGCTTCTGGTCGTAGCCGATGACCACGGTGTTGTCATCGGTCAGAGCCGACTGAATCCTGCCGTAGGGGCACAGGATGATGCAGAATTGCTCCCGGAACCAACTGAAGGAGAAATAGAGAGCTCCGGTCAGGAACGCGACCACAAAGAAGCTGGTGAAATGTTCAAAGGGCGACGCCTGCATGTATTCGTACAGACTTCGCAGGGAAACGAAGTAAGAAAGGAAAATGTGAGCGATGAGAGCCGAACAGAGCAGGTAGAGGGTGTGCTTGACGACTCTCCTCACGATCTTGTCGCGGTCCCAAGCCCGACGGTCGAGCGCCCGGCGCTGCGTGGCATCCCCATCCACCCACCGCTCGATCCGTCGGTAAATGTGCTCCAGAAAGACGGTGTATGGGCAGGTCCAGCCACACCAGAGCCGGCCAAAGAGCGAGGTGAGGTAGAACAGGCTGAAGCCGAGTCCCGAAATGGCAAAAAACGCCAGCGGAAGATCCTCCGCAACAAAGGTCAATCCAAAGAGATGGAACCGGCGATGGGCGATGTCGAAAAACCCCGCGGGGACCCCATTGATGGGAATCCAGGGAAGGGCGACATAGACCGCGAGCATGAGCACCCCGAGAATCCTCCGCCAGAGGGCAAACCGACCTCGGACATCCGCCGGATGAAGCGTGAAATGGGATCCATCCTCATTGATTGTGGTGACAGAATCGAGGTTGGGCTTTTTGAATGGTTTGCTCATCTAACGAGCCCGAATGCGAACACTCCGGGCAAAAGTGGGGGGAGAAGGAGGGCGAAACCAGAGGGAATCGAAAGAAGCGCTATTTGGGAGGTTCGTGGTGGCTCAGCACAAAGGAGACGACCTTCATGATGTCGGTGGTGCTCAACTGGGTTTTCCACGGAATCATGCCGGAAGCCAGATTGGGGGACCCGTTGGTCACGGTGTTGAAGACCTTGAGAGGTTCGCCACCATATTTCCAGATCGCATCGTTGAGTGGTTCCCCCGGCAACTTGACGCCATTGCGGAAGCCCGAAAGGTCCGGCCCGTGACAGGCCTGGCACTTTTCCAGGAAAATCGCTTTCCCCTGCTCCACGATGGCCGGATCGCGGGATTTCTCCCAGAGTGCCTGGTCCGTCAGGGAGGCGACCATTTTCTCCAGCTCGGACTCACGCAGCGCCGTGAGCTTGGCCATGTAAATGTCAATTTTTTCAGCATCTGATTTCAACCAGGTCGTGTTGTAGTAGACGATCCAGTAGCAGATGAAAAACACGATCATGATATAGAGCGTGAACAGCCACCAATTCGGCAGCTTTTGATCATACTCTTGAATGCCGTCGTAGGAGTGGTCGCGGAGGGTGACTCCTGGCCCTGGTTGTTGGGAGTTGGACTCGTTCATCGGAGAGTGTCGGAACCTTCAGAGGTTTCGTGAGATTCGGGAAGTTCGTTGGGTTCAAATGGCAGCCGGGCGATGCGCTCGGCCTCGATCCGTTTCATGCCCAGCGTGCGGATGAGAATGATGATGAAGACCGCCGCAGTGACCGCAAAAGCAATCACCGGAACGAGCGAACTCCAATCTTCAAGGATGACGCGTTTGAACATCAGGGTGGGAGGATGGAAAAAAGGAGCGGACCGGTCAAGGAACCACGGAAACCTCCGCCGCGCCGGTGGCTGTGGAAGTGTTCAATTTGCGGAATCCATCGGGAATCCCGGGAGTGACCGGACTGGTCGGTTGGAACGGCTTCACTTTTTCCACCGGATCATAGGTGCCCAATTTCTGAAGGTAGGCGATCACCGCGACCACCTGCTTGTCCGAAAGGTAAGCGATGGCTTCCTGGTCGTTCGCGGGTTGGGTCGTGCCTTCCGGGGCCTGGAAATCCACGCCCGCTTTGACAAGGCGTTCGGCGATCTCCAGTCCCTGCTTTTGCGCCTTGTCCAGAATGACATCCTTGGTCATCGCTTCGTAAGGAACCCCCAATTGGGAGAGCACCGCAATTTTCTTGGGCAACGCGTTGATGTCGGTCTTCTTTTCCGTGAACCACGGGTAGGCAGGCATACGGCTGCCGGTGCTCATGGAGCGGGGATCCAGGAAGTGCCGGAAATGCCAGTCATCGGAACGTTTGCCCGATTCCCTCGCGAGATCAGGCCCCGTCCGTTTGGATCCCCATTGGAAAGGATGATCGTAAATGGATTCACCCAGCCGGGAATAGTCCCCGTAGCGGCGGACATCTTCCTGCAGCATGCGGATCATCTGGGAATGGCAATTGTAGCAGCCTTCCGAAATGTAGATGTCCCGTCCCGCCAATTCCAGCGGGGTATAGACCTTCTGGACCCGGTCTTCCAGGTTTTGAGCCTTGGTGACCACCACGGTGGGAACAATCTGGATCAAACCACCAATGACCACCGAAAGCAGCACGAGCACCGAAAACGGCAGGTAGTTTTCCAACAATCGGTCATACCAGTGAGACCAGGAGTGATCCCCCTTCAAGAACTGCTTG
>JADZAX010000534.1 GCA_020852405.1 Verrucomicrobiales bacterium | reverse complement strand
CGGCGCTTCGCGGAGTCGGGCATTGAAATTGCCTTCCCGCAGCGCGATCTCCGGATCCGTTCGGTGGATCCCTCGATCCCGTGGCCGGCGCAGATGGCCCCGAAGGTCCCTTCCCCCAAAGAATCCGACAATGGCTGACTGAGCCCCCCTTGGTCCGGCTAAAGGCGAACCACCGATTTGGCGTTTTTCGGCTCGACGATGCCTTTCCTTTCGCTATGTTCAGGTAGATTACCGCCATGAAAACCAGCGCCCTTCTGTTTCTCGTCCTCAGTGCGATGTGCCTCCTCAATGGTTGCGCGACCACCACAGACCCCTCCGACAAACCAACCATCATCCGGGGATCGCCCGAGGAAGCCCGGCAGGAATTGTTCGAGCTGCACAACAAAACGGTCCGAAATCTGGCCTACTGAGCCAACAGACCCACCCCTGGGGAAGTCTCCTCGCAGGGCTGTTTTCTTGTAAAAACCGTTGCTTTCTTGCCGGGGGAGCGTAGCCATTTGACAGCACATGTTCTCACCTGATCCTGAAAAGCTCGTCTACTGGGCGAATATCGAATTCACCTATGAGCCGGGGTCGAAGCACCACGGCGAATTTGAGGGCGGCTATGTCTATGTCTTCGTTCAGGCAATGGATGCCCGCGATGCCATGGACCAGTTCCAGTTGGAGTTTGCCAGTCTGAAACTCGGAATCCGTTTCGTGGAATTTGTCAGCCTCTATGCGGAGGTTCCGTGGCACTCGGAGGAAGACCAGGAGCATTACGATGCCATCGCGACTCTCGCTTCCTCCACGGAAGAAGTCATTTTTGACAGCTTCGAGGTCTACGAACGTCGCTGAACTCCCGGAATCAGGAAACTCTGGATCCTGTCCATCGGGAGGGCCTTTCGCCGGTTGCGAACCAGGGAGGGTGTGGGAATTTTTTTGATGTCTGCCATGAACCGCATTGATGCCACTTTCGACTCGCTCCGCGCCGCAGGAAAACGGGCCTTCGTTGCCTATGTCAGCGGCGGGGATCCTGATCAGGACCGCTCGCTGGAAATTCTCCGCGCGCTCGATCAGGCCGGAGCGGACGTCATCGAGCTGGGAGTGCCTTTCAGCGACCCACTCGCGGACGGCATCGTCAACCAATTGGCGGCCCAACGGGCCCTTGAGGCCGGAGCCACGCTGCCCCGGATGCTCGATCTGGTGCGCCGCTTCCGTGCCGAATCGGAAAAGGCATTGGTTCTGTTTACCTACCTGAATCCGGTTTACACTTACGGATTCGAGCGTTTCCATGCCGATGCCGCTGCCGCGGGAGCCGACGGCGTGCTCCTGCTCGACCTGCCACCGGATGAAATTCCCCGCAATGCGGAGTTGGAGGAGCGACCTTCGCTGCGGCACATCCGGTTGATCGCTCCGACCACGCCCAAGGAGCGGATTCCACTGCTTGCCGGAGCCAGTGAAGGGTTCGTCTACTATGTCTCCCGGGCCGGAGTCACCGGTGCCCAGACCACCTTGGCAGAAGGCATCGCGGAAAATGTCGCCGAAATCCGTCGGCACACCCGGGTTCCAGTGGCCGTGGGCTTCGGCATCAGCACTCCGGAACAGGCCGCCGAGGTCGCCCGCGCGGCCGACGGGGTGGTGGTGGGCAGCGCCATCGTCAACATCATCGCCGAAAACGCCGGAGCAGCGGACGTCGCTGAACGGGTCCTGAGTTTCGTCAAACCTCTTGTCGATGCGGTCAAGTCGGTCTAATTTCGCAGGGGTTTCCCCAAGGACGCCCCACTCCCTCACCCATGCTACGCTTCTGGAAAATGAACGGCGCCGGCAACGACTTTGTCGTGGTCGACAACCGCAGCCTCTCGCTTGAGCTGACCCGCGAACGCATCGCCCACCTCTGTCACCGCCAACGGGGCATCGGGGCAGATGGTCTGCTTGCCGTCGAGCCCCCGCAGGGCGATGGCCAATACCGGATGCGCTACTACAATGCGGACGGCGGAGAAGCGGAAATGTGCGGCAATGGGGCGCGGTGTTTCGCGCGTTTCACCGACCTGCTGGCCGGAGGAAATCTCGAATCCGTCCAGTTCGAAACCGAAGCCGGAATGATCGGAGCCCAACTGGTGGGCACGCAGGTCCGGTTGTCGCTCAGTGAGCCGCATTCCCTCCAGACCGGTCTCACCCTGGCGGTGGGCGAAGAGGCGTTGGCGGTTGATTTCATCAACACCGGGGTGCCCCATGCGGTGGTCTTTGTCGACGATTTGGACCATACCGACGTGGTTCGGTTGGGAGCGGCGCTGCGCTATCATCCCCACTTTTCCCCAAAGGGCACCAACGCCAATTTTGTCAAAGTCCTCGCCCCCGGACATATCGCCATCCGGACCTACGAACGGGGTGTCGAGGATGAGACCCTGGCCTGCGGAACCGGCATGGCCGCCTGCGCCCTGATCCTTCACCTGCACACCGGATGCGATTCCCCCGTGAAAGTTGATGTGAAAGGCGGCGACACGCTTGAAGTCGGTTTTGAACCGGCCGGCCATCATCAATATCATTCCGTCACCCTGACCGGACCAGCTGAGATCACCTTTTCCGGAGAAACCTCCCTTTAATCTTTACCCACCATGTTTGCCGGCGTCCACACTGCCCTCGTCACACCCTTCGCCAAAGGCGGTATCGATGCCGAAGCCTTTCGTGCGCTGATCGACCACCAATTCGCCAACGGGATCCACGGGATCGTTCCGGTCGGCACCACCGGGGAGTCCCCGACCCTGAGCCACGAGGAGCATATCCGGGTCATGGAACTGGCGGTGGAGCACACCCAGCGCCGGGGACTCGTCATTGCGGGCACCGGATCGAATTCCACGGACGAAGCGGTCATGCTCACTCATTCCGCCGTCAAGGCGGGGGCCGATGCCTGCCTGGTGGTCGCGCCCTATTACAACAAGCCCTCTCAGGAGGGACTGTACCGGCATTTCCGCACCATTTCCGAAGCCACGGAGTTGCCGATCATGCTCTATTCCATTCCGGGTAGATGCGGTGTCGCCATCGAAGTGGACACCGTCGCGCGTCTCGCCGCAGACTGTCCCAACATTATCGCCATCAAGGAAGCCGGCGGCAATGTCGAACGCGTCAGCCAACTCGCCCAAGCCCTGCCGGAGACTTTCGAAATCCTCTCCGGCGATGATTCCCTGACGGTGCCATTCATGTCCGTCGGTGCTGTCGGGGTGGTCAGCGTGGCCTCGAACCTCGTACCGGCCGACGTCGTGGCGCTTGTCCAGGCGATGGCCGAAGGGCGCCTCGGGGACGCCCGAAGCGCTCACCATAAGCTCTACCATCTGTTGAGCGGACTGCTCAAGCTGGACACCAACCCCGTGCCGATCAAAGCCGCTCTGGCCATTGCCGGACGTTGTTCCGCCGAAGTCCGACTTCCCATGGTGGAACTGGATGCCGCCAAGCAGTCCGAACTGCAATCGCTGCTGAGCACTCTCGGCATCGTCTGAATTCTCCTCCCTCCCCTTTCCTTCCGCCCCACGCCGCAATGCTCCGCATCCTCGTCACTGGCGCCCGTGGCCGCATGGGCCAGGCCATCATCGCCTGCTCCGAAGCCTGCCCCGAATTGACCATCTCTGCTGGCATCGATTTGGGAGATTCCCTTACGGAGGCCTTGCCGGACTGTGACACCGTGATCGATTTCACTTACCATGGATTCACCCCCGAGATTGTTTCCGGATGTCTCGCCGCAGGAAAATCACTTGTGCTGGGCACCACCGGGCACACTGACGAGGAATTGGCACAGATCCGGGAAGCCTCCAGGCACATCCCCAT
>JADZAX010000533.1 GCA_020852405.1 Verrucomicrobiales bacterium | reverse complement strand
GTGCAATCTCCTCCTACAGTGATAATGAGGCCTGTTGATTGTTTGATGAATCCCGTTTTCCTGCAAAACGCACTTTTCGGCGGAATCCCGCGGGAAGAGCTACATGGATTGGACCTGGCCATTGAGGAATGCCATTTCGCGCCGGACGAAGTGATTTTTGAAGAAGGTGACGAGGGGGAGCACGTTTACCTCGTGGCCGAGGGCTCGGTCCGGATCTCAAAAAAGGGTCGGCTTGGGCGACAGGAAACCCTCACCATCCAAAGCGAAGGAGGGTTCTTCGGGGAGATGGCGCTGTTCGACCACCAGCTGCGCTCCGCCCGGGCCACGGCCTTGGAACCCTGCATTCTGGGTCGGATGGGGAGGGACGGCTTGGACCGGTTTCTGACCCATTCCCCGGAAGCGGCCCTTCATTTCATCCGGACTTTTTCGAAACAACTCCGCTCGGCAAGTTCCCTCTTCATCAAAGAGCTGCAGAATGCGGAGCGGCTCAGTCTGGTCGGAACCATGATGAGTTCCATCGTGCATGATTTCCGCAATCCCATCGCAACGCTCTCGCTGGTGAGCGATTTCCTGGAGCAGCAGCAACACCAGGATTCCACCCTGTGGCAGCTCGGCGAACTGGCCCGCGAGGCCATCGACCAGATGCTGGCGATGATCCAGGAGTTGCTGGAATACTCCCGCGGCACCAGCAATGTGAAACTGGAAACCACCAGCGTGGCCGACCTGATGCGATCCCTCGACGAGCAAACGCTCAACCCCTTGGAACGGGAAGGGCTGGAAGTGCGCCGGGAATTCCACTACTCCGGGGAGATCACGGTGGATCGCAACCGGGTGCTGAGGCTTTTCGGCAACATCACGAAAAACGCCTACGAAGCCATGTTGCCCAACAAAGGCCGTCTCACCCTGCGATCTTCACTGCAGGAGGATGCGGTTTTGTTCGAGGTCCAAGACACGGGCTGCGGCATTCCCAAGGAAATTCTCTCCAGAATGTTCGAGCCTTTCCTGACCCATGGAAAAAAAGAGGGCACCGGTCTTGGGATGGCCATCGCCAAATCCGTCGTCGAAGCCCACAATGGCAAGATCTGGATGGAGAGCGAACCCGGCAAAGGCACCATCTGCCATATCGCCCTGCCGCTGAAGCCTTGAGCCGCGGGACACCGGCGGCCCCCTAAACAGGTGACCCGGAGGCCATCCTCCGCGCCAGCATCAGCAGACCCGCCACGCTCATCGCGTCCTTGATTTCGCCCCGGTCCACCATGGTGAACGCCTCCTCCAAGGGCAGACGGCGGACCTCGATTTTTTCGGTTTCTTCCGGCTCCGCGGTTCCTTCGGAAATGCCCGTGGCCACGAAGATGCAGGCCCGCTCATCGGAGACGGAGTTCGACAACTGCACCCCACTGAGGATCATTTGATAATTCGCCGCGCTGAGTCCGGTCTCCTCCAGCAACTCACGTTTCGCGCATTCCAGCAGGTCTTCGCCCTCCGGGGCGCCCCCCTCGGGGATTTCCCACTCATAGGTGTCGGTGGGATACCGATACTGACCCACCAGCCAGGTGTGGCCTTCGTCATCGACTGGAATGACACCCACCGCGCGGTTTTTGTAATGCAGCACCCCGTAGATGCCCGCTCCGCCGGACGGATTGGTCACCTGACTTTCCCGGACGGCAATCCACGGATTCTCGTAGACCAGCCTGGTCGAGTGGGTGATCCAAGGATTTTCGGCCTCCATGGTCGGGATCATTCGGAGACGAACTGCCGGGAAAGCGACTCCGCTTCGGAGGACTCCATTTCCCCCGGAAGGATCACCAACCGGTAGTGGACCGTGACTGGTTTGCCCGGGAGAACCTCACTCACAAAGTAGGAACCAAACCGGCCATAGTCGCGTTCGCTGAAACGGGCCGGCTTGGGATTATCCGGACGGTCCAGATAGGCAGCGGAATAGCGACGCCCTCCGGTCACGAAGCTCATCACTTTCCAGGGCAGGTTGGTGGTCTGCTCATTGTCGTGCTTGGCATCCCAGTTGATGGTTTTCCCCGGCTCATCTTTCCCGGTCAGGGGACGCACATAATAGGTCTGCTTGGAGGTGGTGTCGGCCACTTCACCGCTGGCGCGGAATTGAAACCCGGCATGCTGGGGATCGCCGTCCAGCGTGACCTTGGCAATGCCATCCGCCAGAGTCACCGTGGAGGAGAAATCAACCCTGATGCCATCGCCCGGGACGAGGCTGAAGACCAATCCCCGCTCCTCATGCAGAAAGACCCGGCCGGTGTCATCGTGCCAATCGATCGCCACTCGCTGCACGGCCCGGTCAGCCCCTCCTTCCTGAGTGAGAATTGTTTCGTGAGTCTGGTGGGCCTTCTTGCAATGCCAGGTGTCAGCCGCCGATTCCTTGCCGTCCGCCCCCACAATGCGACATTTGTTGAAGCCATAAAAAATCCCCCGATGATGGGGACATTTGCCTCCGGGCCCTTTGGTCAGGAACGCTTCCCCCAAGGGATCGTAGAGGTGATGGAACGGTTTGTAGGTTTCGTCCCGCCGGGCCGGAGTGGACTCGTCGATCCGTTCGTAAACGTAACGGGCGACCTTGCGACCGTTGTGGAGCAGGTCGGTGTATTTTCCCGGCTCATCCATCCAGGTGAATCCCTCATCGGCGGCAGCCAGCAAGGGGGCGAGAGAACAGAGCAATCCCAGAACGGAAAGTATCGATTTCATGTGGATAGGGTAGGAAATGTTCGGCGGATGGCTTGTTCTTCCAATCTCTCCCGCTTTGCCACTCTTTTTTGATCCGATCTGTCAGACCGGCATCCCTCCGGAAATGCCACGGCCCCGGCCGGGAATGGCGCTGCCGAAGGCCCCCCCGGAATGCCGCAAAGCCCGGGCCACGGATCTCACGGGGAGGCCAGGCCGGATTCAACCATTTCTTTCTTGGAGGGCCTAGGACGCTTGCGGTTTTCCAACGGCTCACCGGTCTCCCGGTCAAACTCATCCGGGGTCCGGATTTCCGCAACGAAGTCTCCGGTGCGGCGCTCCCACTCTTTCATCACTCCGGCGAGCGTTTCGCGCACCGGGTCAAACGCAGGTTCCGCGACAAGATTGTTCAATTCCCAGGGATCCAGCTTCAGATCATAGAGTTCCTCCCGGGGCCTGGGGCATTGAAAACACCCTTGCTGTGAGAGGGAAAGCTTCCCGGCATCCCGGAGTTTGCGCAACGCCCCAAAACTGGGACTGCGGAGAGCATCGGCCGGTGGTGTCAGTGGAAGGTCCGGGTAATCATTGCGGATGTATTTGTAACGGCGGCCCAGAACCACCCGGGAATGATCCTCGAAGTCATGCCAATTTTTCTCGGCAAACAGAAAATCCCGGAGGACCAGTCCGGGGTTGGCAAACAAGGGAAGCAGGCTCCGGCCGGCAAAGGTTTCCGGCAGGTTCTCGATGCCGGCGGCTTTGAGAAAGGAGGGCGCCACATCGAGGCTGCTGACCAGAGATTGGGTGACCTTTCCCGGAGCGATTTTACCGGGCCAACGGGCCATCATGGGGACCCGAATGCCGCCCTCATAGAGGGTGGTCTTCTCACGGGGGAAGGGGCGACCATTGTCACTGAGAAAAATGATCAGGGTGTTCTCAAGCACCTGCTGGGACTCCAACTCGGCGAGAACGTCCCCGAGATAACGATCAAAACGCTCAATTTCATCGTAATAGAGGGCAACATCAGCACGGGTTTCGGGGGAGTCCGCCAGATACGGCGGCAGTCGGACCTCCTCGCTGAGGTGGGGAGGACTGGAGGATCCGGGAGCGTACTCCCGATGGGGATCGATTGAGGCCAGCCAGGCAAAAAACGGTTTATCTTTGGGGCGTTCCCGCAACAGGGGAACCCAATCCGTGCATCCGCTGCCATCAGGCGGCACGGGAGGCACCTCTTGCTTGGGTGCTTTTTTCTCGCGGTTTTTGCCGGTGCTTTTTTTGCTGGAAGACACGGCCGGGGCTTCCGGTTTCTCCTTCCCGGTCACAGGCAACTGGTAGCCGGTGACATCGGCCTCATGAATGACATCGAATCGGTCCCGAATGGCATCTCCGAGGTGCCATTTGCCCGCCGCCCCTGCCCAGTATCCCGCCTCCCGCAGCTTCTCCACGAAAGTGACCTGGTCGGCGGGGACTGGCCAATGCAACTCTTCCGCCTGGGTGTTGTGGGGATAGCGCCCCGTGATGAGGCTGGCACGACTTGGGCTGCAGGAACTGGCGGTGACATAAGCCCGGTCAAAGCGGAGTCCTTCCTTGGCGAACCTATCCAAATGAGGCGTGCGTAGGGCGGGATGACCATATGGCTTGGAGTCCGCCCATC
>JADZAX010000532.1 GCA_020852405.1 Verrucomicrobiales bacterium | reverse complement strand
TCAGGACATTGACCCGGATGAAATCACCCCCACATGCCGCGCACAGGGCCAGCGCGGCGGCCGCATCATTGCGGAGCACATTGAAACCCAGCAGGGGAGGTGAGGGGACCTCCCTGAGAACCGCGGCCACTGCTGTGCCGGCACGGGCCATTGCGGCGACAGTGACCGGTGGCACGCTATCTTTGTGGAAAGGAACGTCCCCAAAATTCTCCACCACCACGGCAGAAAATCCCGCTGCGGCGTTGGTCCTGGCATCCGAGATCGCCCGGTTCAGGAGAGCCTCCCAATCCCGGTTCCAGCGAGGGGCTCCCGGTAGCGCTGGCAGATGCACCACGCCGACTAGAAACGGGCGGGGCAGCGGTATCACGGCTGGGGAGCGGGAACTGGCGCCACGGGGGGAACCGGAGGGGCCTCAACAGACGCCGGAACTGCGGGAGCCACCGGATCCTGGGTCAACAGGCTGGCATTGCGCTGCACCCAAGCCTTGCCTTCGGGGGATTTGAAAAAAGGGCGGAGCATGACCTCCTCGGAGGGATCAAAGCGCACTCCGGTTTTAATGACCCCGTCGAGCCCCTTGGCCACGGCGTCCCACCGGCTTGCCTTCATGCCCGCATTCACCGCCGCCCATCCCGCTTCAGGGAGGTCAGGGGCCTTCTCCAAGGCCAGGAGAGCGGTTTCCACCGCGGGTTCGAGCCGGTCGGCCGCGAGCAGAGCCGAGGCCCGCATCGCTTCGAGGTAGGGATCGCCGCCGACCGCTTTCTTGAGATTCTCGATGGTCTTCAGCACCTCATCAAATTCCTTGGCCCGAAAGCGGTGGTCGATTTCCATCAGGAGGAAGGCCGGATCGTCAGCAAAGTGCGAAGCGATCTGCTTTTCGGCTTCTGTAGCGGCCTCCGGGGAGGGGCTGTTCTCCGGGGTTCCGGCCGCGATCGCTCCCATTACTTGCAGGAGAGTCCGCTTGTCCTGTCTGCCTTTCACCGGCAGCGAAAGGAAAAGTTGACCCACTTCGGCGAACTTCCCTCCCCGCAACGCCCCTTCGAGATGCAAGGCCGCATCCATCGCCGCCGCACCTTCTGGACCTCCGGTGAGATCGGCCACGGATACCCCCGCCAGGGTGGCCAATTGGGGCAGGATGGTCCGTCGCATGCCATCGCTGACAAATTCTCCGGCTCCATAGTCGTAGGCATCGATGACGTGAAGCAGCCCGTCCGCCCCGAAGACCACCACAAAATCATAGTAATTGACGCCGCCATTTTCCAGCTGCCGGCACCGAATCCGCAGTTCATTGTTGATGGCGTGGGCATTGAGCAGATCGATGCGCTTCATCATCAACCCCCTGACTGCGGTGCCATATTCCACGCTGATGGCTTGGGTGAAACTCTGTTTGGCCTGATCCTGGAAGCGCTTGTCAACCGGGATCCCGGCGACGATGCGGTCCCAAAGGGCCCCAACGTCCCAGGCTTCCCTCACCGGAGGATCTTCCCCAGCGGTCAGGTCCGCGCAAAATTTTCTGCCAAAAGCATGGATCAACTCCAACCTTTCCTGAGAAAGGCCCAGATCTGCCCGTTCCCTCGACTCCGGTGAATCGACTTTCGGTTTGCATCCAACAGACCAGATCTGAACGAGAGCAAGGTAGACGAAAAGATGATGTTTTCTCCAAAGCATGATGTCAGCGGGGCCGGTGGTGGTTCCCCTCACTCTGTTATTGCCTTCAATACACCCAAGTGTGACCCAACCCGCAACCGAAATGATGGGAAAGACACTTCAGAAGTGGAAAAACCAGTTGGCGCGGAGGGAACCGCGCGATATTCTGAAGTGCCAAAAGAAGTTCCCGATGGTCCTTTCCGAATGCATTCCATCATGAAAACGAGCGCGTTTCTCCACTCCCTCCGTCCGGCGGTTTTGCCCGCCTTCCTGTGCTTGGTGTCCACGGTCCAAGCCAACCCCAGTGGAGGTGTCGCCAGCCACGGTTCCATCTCGATCAACGGAGCCGGTCGGAATCTGACCATCAACCAGCTCACCGATAAGGCGATCATCAACTGGGAAGACTTCTCGATCAAAAAGGGAGAAGTGACCCGCTTCCTGCAGCCCAATTCACGCAGTGCGGTTCTCAATCGTGTGGTGACGGGAAATCCCAGCGCCCTCGATGGCCTGCTTCAGGCCAATGGCAAGGTCCTTCTCATCAATCCCAATGGCATCGTGGTCGGCAAGTCGGGAACTATCGATGTCGGTGGCCTGGTTCTCTCCACCCTGGATGTCTCGGATGATGAATTTCTCGCCGGTGGGGACATGCTGTTCAAGGGAGACAGCGCTGCCGGCGTGGAAAACTATGGCCGCATCAATGCGATCGACGGTGACGTGTTTCTGATCGGTCACCATGTCGTCAATGCCGGGGCCATCACCGCCCCCAATGGCACCGTCGGACTTGGCGCGGGAAGCGAAGTGTTGCTCACGGCAACGCCAAATGCTGACGGTGAACGTGTTTTCGTCCGGGCCGGTGGCAAGCGCGGCGGAGTCGGGATCGAAAACAGCGGCAGTATCGAAGCCGCCGCCGTGGAACTCAAGGCCCATGGCAACATGTTTGCTCTGGCCATCAACAACTCGGGCACGGTCAGGGCCACGGGAGTCAGCCGTCAGGGAGGGCAAGTCTACCTGCGCTCACCCGGTGGCAAGGTCAGCAATACCGGCACCATTGCGGCCACCCTGCCCGGCGGCAACGGGGGACGTATCCTCATTGAGGCGGGAGATCTGGAACTCGGAGGCACTCTCGATGTCCGCCCGCTCCGCGCCGGAGGGAGACCCGGTGACATTTCACTCCTCGCCAAAAATGTGACGTTGCTGCCGGATGCGCAGTTGGGGGGGACCAAGATCCGCAGCCTGACGACTCAATTGCGGGACATCAACAATGTGTTTGATGCCATCAAAATCCTTCGCGAAGTGGCTTCGAACGGGCTTGGTGGAGGTCCGATCGGGGTGGAAGGTGGTCGCATTGAACGTGCCGGACGTCTGGCGGACGGCCCCCCTGCCATTGAGAACCTGGGAAGCGGTCACGTCGGCATGGCTTTGAAAAATGACACTCTGGTCTCGCAGGACCAGCAGATGGCAGCGGTGCCGGAAACGACAGGGGATGCCATCATTTCCGATCTCAAGAAAAATGTCGGCGAGGTGCCCAATCCTCCGATGAATACCGATGTGACCAAACCGGGTGATCCGGGAAGTCCGGCCGGGATGCCAAACAAAGCGCCTGACAAGACGGCGACGGAGGGAATGGGTCCCAACGGAGTCAAAATCACTCCCCAGCCCTGAATCTCACGTTGAGGGAGAGCCGGACTCACGGCTCTCTCGACAGGACTCCATCAAACACCGCGTTTCGGTTCCGAAGGACTGAACCGGTGTCTTGCAGGTTTCTGGGCGATTCAGCCGAGGATTGAAACGGTCTGCGGCTCGCCTTCAGTCCGTCGTGTCGGAGAGGACAGAGGGAGACCCAGAACTCCGCTCCGGACCGAAACGGTCGGCGCCGGGCCTGGCGTGTTCAGGCGAAGAACTCGGGACGGTACTCGAAGTGCATCAGGTCGAAGTGGTACCATTTCCCGCCCCAGACAAATCCGTGCTTTTCAAATACCCGGACAATCTCTTCCGGGTATTTGCGGCGCCGGACCATGTCCGAGGGATTGCCATTTTTTTCCCAGCGCCAGTAACCTCCCAATTCAGGATTCAAATCGATGGCGATCGCGTAGGAATGCGCGCTGAGCCTTTGGGTCCCTGCGATGGGTCTCCAGGTGAACGTGCCCCCTAACTCAGCCAGATAAGGGCGAATGGCGGGGATTTTGCCTTTCAAGGCCTCCAACTCAGTTCCCGCGGCTTTCAGGGCGTCGGCCGCCTGGTTGTTTTTGTTGAAACGAACTTTGTGCCCGCAAAAATCCACGGTGACCAGTTGGGCGGCGACCTCACTTTCCGAGGCGCCATAGATGCATTTCAGGAATCCATCCAGGCGGTAGCGTCCCGGGTCAAAATTCTCCGGCCAGGAATCCTGTGAGAGCCGGTCCGGATAACTGTCGTGCAGGGTGTCCGCGAGGTCGGGAGTCTCCTCCCGTTGTTCGAAGGTCTTGGCTTTGCCGTCTTCGAAAATGAGGTCCGAAATTTCACCATGAAGCGTCCGGAAACCCACTCGGGTCACTCCGTCGAGGATCTGGAATCCTTCCAATTTCCCCGGGTAGGCATGGTGGAACAGCAGGGCGAGTTTTCTTTGGGCGGGAGGGAGGAAGTCCACCGCGAGGAGTTTGCGCTCAAAGGAGGCATCATCTTCACCGGGTTGACGGGCCAATAGAGGTCGGTCCGGTGACGGAGCTCCTTTGCCGGGGACGGCGGGCTTTTCTCCCTGGGCAAGCCCCCCGAATGCAAATCCGGCGGTGCCTAGGGAGGTGGTAAGGAAACGGCGGCGATTAACGACCTTCATAACGCTGGATTTTTTCCACGTTGGCTTTTTCAACCTCATTGAACTGGCTGTAGATTGCGTCTTGGTCGGATGTGTAGCCTTGGTAGGCTTCCCCCAGCTTGCGTGCCAATGTCTGCCCTCGGGTGGTCTGGAAAATGTAGCCCCGGCGCGCGAAGATCTCGTTCCGGGCGATCCAAAGCGCATCGGAATCGAGACCGGAGAGCTCAGAATCGCTCAACAGCTGGGAATCGGAGTGGGGAAACATGAAGGGACTGACGCTGCGCTGGGTGTTCATCACCGGTGGAGGAGCGGGAGTCACCTGGGTCAGTCCGCCGAACTCAGTTTTGGGCTCCTGCATTTTCTGGTCAATCTCTTCCATCCGGGTTTGCAGAGTTTTGAGCTGTTCGACCAGTTCATTCGTGATTTTGCCATCCTCAAGCTTGCGGTTGATCTCGGCGAGCTGCTGTTTGAGTTTTTCATTCTCCTTTTCGAGCCGCTTGGTCTCGGCGGTATTGGCCATTTTGGCGGTGTCGGTGCCTCCAGGACCGGCTTCCCCCGGCACGAGGTAGTATTCGGCAAAGCTGCCAGATGAATAGATGGCCGGGTCCTGTTTGGTTTTTTTGTAAACCCGGGCCGCGACATCACTGAACAGCTTTTTCAATTCCAATCCGCTGGCGGGACGGTCTTCAAGGGCTTCGAGGAGGGTTTCCGTGTAGGGAGAGTTTGTCCCATTGCCATCATCCGCAGTCGCGCCGGCTTTGGTCGAGAAGGCGATCAGCGTTCCGACCGGAGGGCGGTCCATTGGCGTCAGGCCTTCTTGGGCGGTGCCTCCGCGAACTCCTCTACGGATGGAACGGCTGAAAGGATTGTTCCGGCAGCTGTCCAGCACCACCACATTGCGCTTGGCTCCGGCCTCTTCCATGGCGGCCAGAACTTCATCGGCTTTGGTGGCGCTGCTTTTCACTTGGAAAGCAGCCTCAAACTTCCCGATCGGGAGGAGATAATTGATTCCGTCGATCTGGATCCCGTGACCGGCGAAGAAGAAAAGAGCCACCTCCGTGCTGGGGCTGATTTGGTGGTGGAACTCCAGAATCGCCTCTCCCAGTTCCCCGCTGGCAAGGTCGGTTTTTTCGATCACGGTGAAATCCAAATCCCGCAAGGATTTCGCCAAGGCCTTGGCGTCGTTGGCTGGATTGGGAAGTTCGTTTCCTTCGGGATATTTGGAATTGCCGATCACCAAAGCGATCCTGTCCACCGCTGATCCTTGATTCGCCAATCCCAGAATCATGAACGCGATCGAGCAGAAAATCCTGAATGTCCTGTCATGTGGGTTCCAAGGTTTCATAGTCAGATAGGCTTCCTTTCCTATTCCATATCTGGCCCATTGCCGGGCTTCTGGCAAGTCACGGTTTCAGTCATTCTCCTCTTCGACACCGGTTGGGCCGGACAGATTCAATCCTTCCCATGTCACCGATGGGGCGGGGGGCTCGGAGAATTTCCTTGCCCCCGTGCGCCGTCCGCAGCATTGGTCCCGTCATGAGGACCTACTGTTTCCTTGTTTCGACCGCACTTCTGCTCCTGCTTCCTGCCTCCCTTTCTGCCCAGAGTGGCATCACGGGACCGGAGGTGGACACCTTTCTCCGGGGCTGGAAACAGGCCTGGGAATCCCGTGACATGGGTCAGTATGAAGCCCTCTACACCCCGGACTTTGTCGGAGTGAATTTTTCGCTCGCCCGTGGGGCACGGATCCTGTCCCGGGCTGAATGGATGGCTGACAAAGCGGCCAAATTTGCAGGAACCTCGACCCTTTCGATTGGCGTGGACAAGGTGGATTTTGCGCTTTCAGGCAACGATCTGGTGATCCGATTCATCCAGACCTACCGCAGTGGCAGTTATGAAGACCGCGGCACAAAACTGCTGCTCCTGCAGCGCCGTCGTCCGGGCGAGGCATGGCGGATCTCCCGGGAGAAATTCGTTCCGTCCGACGCCTTTACCGCCAACCAAAACGATTTTGAAGCGCCCCAAAGCAAGGATGACGATGCCCTCATTCCAGTGGAAACCAGGCAATCCCTCCGGGCGCTGGTCGCCGGTTGGGAAGCCGCATGGGAATCCCGCAGCCTCAGTGGTTACCGCGCTTACTACGCCCCCGGCTTCGTCGGGACCAATTACTCCACCCTGAAGGGTTCCAAAACCATGGCCTACGAGGCTTGGATGTCGGACAAAGCCGCCAAATTCTCCGGTACCGGAGCCATCTCAATCGAAGTGGGTCCGCTGTCTGTGACCCGATCCGGCTCCGCCTATGTGGTGGCCTTTCCCCAGACATACCGTTCCGGCACCTACTCGGATCACGGGACCAAGACGCTGCTGATCGCGCCCAATGGTATCGGTGGATGGAAGATCATCGGAGAGAATTTCGGGATGGATGACGGTTTGGGCACCTCCGGCCTATCGTCGCATCCCACAAGTCTTCCGCTGGGTGAGTCGAGCATCCAAGTGACACGGTATTCCAGTCCTCGGGGAAGTGCGGGACCGCTCTTTGTGTCGTTGCATTCCAATGAACAGGGATCGCTGGCATTGGCGGCCCAGTGGCTTGCAGAGAACGCCGGAGAACTGATCGTGCTCAATGGTGCCGGAGAACGCAGGCTCTCCCTGGTTCCGGGATCCCGCTCCTATTCGATCGACCCCAACCGCATGTTCAGTTCGGCTGGAATTGAGCGGGACATGCGCAAGTTTGGATTTTACCGTCCCGAACTGGGCGATGCCGTGGGTGACTTTGCCGGGAGGTGGATGGAAGTGTCCGGCATTGGTGAACGCACCGCGGTGGTGTCACTCCACAACAACACGGACGGCCCCCCGCTCAGTGTGGCCACCTACCAGAGCGGGGGGAGTGAGGCGGGGAATGCGGCGCGCGTTTTTCCCGGTCAGCGTTCAGGCTGGGATCCGGATGATTTCTTTCTGGTCACCGATGCCGGAGCCTTTGCCCACCTGGCCGGCCAGGGATTTCCGGTGGTTCTGCAGGACAACGCCGCAGTCAAAGATGATGGTTCGCTCTCCGTGTGGTGCGGGCGACGTGGCCTTGCCTATGTGAACGTGGAAGTCCAGTTCGGTCACGACGAAGTCGCCCACATCATGATGCAGGCGGTGACGGGTTGGCT